>JAWOJI010000504.1:0-5135 GCA_046481735.1 Desulfatiglandales bacterium
CCCTCTGATGTGGTAGGGATCAAGAGCAATGTGTGGCACCACTTGCGGACCCCACGGGTCCTGGAAACCATGATCCGGGCAAAGCTCATGGAAGCAGGAGTGGAGGAAAAGAACATTGCCGTAGACGATCGAGGAGTTCTGCGAAACCCGGTGTTTCAGAACTGCACCGCTCTGATCAACACCCGCCCCATGAGGACCCACGACTGGTCGGGACTCGGCACACTGCTCAAGAACTACATCATGTTTGCACCGCGCCCTGCCGAGTACCACGGCAACGCCTGCGAAAAGCTCGGCGCAATCTGGAAATTCCCACTGGTCAAGGACAAGACGCGCCTCAATGTCCTGGTCATGCTCACCCCCCAGTTTCACGGTGTCGGACCGCACAGCTTCAGCCGGGACTATGTCTGGAACTATTCCGGCCTCATCCTTAGCAAGGACCCCGTGGCTGCGGACTCCACAGGAGCAAGGATCATCCAGGCCAAGAGAGACCTTTTCTTTCAGTCAAAAAGTCCCATCAGCCCGCCTCCCCATCACATCAGTACCGCCGATTCACGATTCGGCCTTGGAAACAGCAGCCCGGATAGAATCGAGCTGATCAAGCTCGGTTGGGATGAAGCAATATTGATCTAGGATTGAATCAAACCCGGCAAATAAGAGAGGGGAGTGGATTGATGGTTAAAGGGAAAAGGAAAGATCCAAAGTAAAGCTCCATGAAAAATCTAATGTCGAAGATCATTTTCTGACAGGAACTCTCTGAATATATTCACATTTTCCTTAAGCATTTCTGGTATTGGCAGGGCATAAGGACATCTTTCCGTGCATTGGCCGCACTCAATACATTGTTCTACTGATGAGACAGCATCCTTTGCCATGAGGATGAGCTGGGCCGGGCTAAAACGACGAACTTGGGATTTTACCAGCAATACTCTGGGAATCTGAACCCCCTGCTCACAAGGCATACAATATTCGCAGCGGCGGCAGAATCGACCGCCTATTTCATTTCGGATCCTTTCCATTTCTTCCCGGTTCGTTTTACTCAAGGGCTTGCGTGCTTCGTAATGAGATACGATCTCTTCGATCTCATCTATGGATTGAATCCCTGGGATGGGGACTACGTCCGGATATTGCTGCAAGTAACGAAAACACAAATCCGCCCGATCCAGAAGTCCTCCGCCCAGCGGCTTCATGCCAATGATGCCCATGCCACGCCCACGAGCGTGAGGAAAGATTCGCTTTTCAGGCTCGTTTTCAATGAAATTGAAAGGAAACTGGATGGTGGCGAATTTGCCGCTTTCTATTGCCTTAATGGCGATATCTGGATTGTGAGAAGAGAATCCGATCGCTCTGACCCTTCCCTCCGCCTTCGTTTTGGCGAGAAAACGATAAGCTCCGCTTGGCCCCATGATTGTGTCCAAATCCTCTTGTTTCGAAACATTATGGCACTGGATCAGGTCAATGCGCTCCGTCCTGAGCCGGTCAAAGCTCATGGTCAATTCTTGTTCTGCCTCTCTTGCTGTCTTGGCCCAAACTTTTGTTGCCAAGATCACCCCACTCCGAAAGGGTTGCAGGGCAACACCCATTTTCTGCTCGCTGTCATTGTAAATATGGGCGGTATCAAAAAAGCGAATACCCAACTGAAAACAACGTCCCAGAATGAGTCTGGCCTCATTCATGGAAACCCGCATAATAGGGATCCCACCGCAACCCAATTCAGTGACCTTCAGACCAGTTTGTCCAAGATCAATAGTTTTCACAGTTTTTGCCTTTCTTGCTTTAAGGTTGCGTGAACGTCGAAGGCTTTCCGCGTCGTATCGCTAGAAAAACGCGGGAGGTGCCTGCGTTGGGATATCCAGGTGCTCTATCACATGATGTAGAGACGATGAAAGTTGGCAGACAGCTCACTTTTACATTTATACAACAACAATATAAGGCTCAACTGAGTACGGCAAAGAGGCCGCCATTATTTCCAAGTTGCTTGGATCGGGGTTGGTCACTAATCTCCATCGCCTATTCTGATCCAGAAAAGTGAATCGCCATCAAGGCTCATGACGAACCGGGGGTAGGGGATTTTGTCATATTTTTTTTTCGTTGCGCTGGTAAAGGAAAAATGAATAAACGATCAACGGTACCAAACCCATAATCCCTAGGAAAACGTAAAGCCGGGTGAGGTCGGAAAAAGCAAGGACTGAAGTCGCAATGATGGGGCCCAACGCATTGCCGGCAAATCTGCTCGAATTCAGGAAGCCGATCACCCGCCCATCCAAATCCGAGGCGAAAGAAGATAAGACCAACGGCATGACAGCGGCAACCATGGCTGTCTGAAGCATGCGGAAGGCAACGAAACTGCCAATCCCGGGAGCTACTGACAGCATAAACTGGAGACCTGTTCCCAGGAAACCGGCAAGAATGATCAATCTGTGAGTCGTTGCTTTTTCAGTGAATTTGCACAAGAGGAAAGTCCCGGCCATTGCGGTTGCCGTATAGAGCATGATGACCAGTCCGGCCGATTTTAATGCGGTGCTCTCCTCGATGTGAAAAACCCTGAAGACATCCGGAAGAACGCTTGGCAGAAACATCAACTGAACAGTTGCGATGAAACAAAGACCCCACCCGATGAGAGTCTTTCCACTCACAGCATGTTTGGTAAATGAGCCGGACTCCCTCGATTCATGTGGGGGCTCCTTTACATAGAAAAAGCAAAACACGAGAGTGAGAAATACGAAAGCCGAAGCACTTATGAAAGCACCCCCGTAACCAAATGTTGTGGCGGTGAGCGCACCTATTGGGGGGCCTGTTAACTGGCCCAGTGTCATGGCATTTTGATATAAACCCATATCTTTCGATGCTGATTCTCGCGACGATGAGACCGAGACAATGATCAAGCCGACTGTTGAAATACCGCCCATTATCCCCTGGATGATGCGGAGGACGAGAAGGAGAGGGAGACTCGATACAAACCCCATGAGGAAAATAATAACGGCATGAGCAAGCAATCCTTGCATGAACAGGATTTTCGGGCTGACGCGGGACGCTAAAGATCCCCAAAAGGTAGAGGCTAGAGCGGCTGCAAAGCTCGGTGCTCCCATGATGAAGCCCACCCAGATGAGTGTCTTTTGAGCGGAAAGAGGGCCGATGCCGTAAATATAAAAGGGAAGGAAAACCATGACGAAATTGAAAGAAAAGGCAATCCCGAATTGGGAAAGAGAAATAAAGAGGACATTACGATAGTTTCTTTGATTCATCACAAAACTGGTTTGCAGATAATTTCATGGATGCGAAGCGAGCTTAGCCTGGTAGTCGGCGCAGCAGTGGCAACGACAGCCGTATCCGCTCCGCAACCGCAATAACCTTTTCACCAATCCTGATACACCCTCCGTCACAAGCCATCAAAAGGATCTCCAGGCAAACCTTGGTTCCTTGGCCAAACGTTCGAAGCAAATTGGCCAGGGCCTGAGGAGCGTTTGTCCCATAAAAGTCTTAAATGTGAAACAGCATCATCCCGAAATGGACCTGATGGTTTTTTGCGCTGAGTTCGTGCACCAGGTCCTGTGGAAAGGGTTGCTCTTCGCCTTTGAAACCGAATTGCCACGGGACGATGACCAAACGGAAGTCTGTTCCGGCTACCGCTTCCATGAAATCCCTAGCTGTACTTCCCCTGGTTGATGCGACAACGAATTGATTTATTCCTCTGGCTTGTGCCCCCTCTTTGACAAGCTTAATGACTTCCGGTGTGTTCCCTTTACCTGGTTTATCAAAATACACGATCTTTTCTTCCATACGACTTCACCCCTTGTTGATGTTTACGGCAGAATTGATTGAGGGTTTTCTTGTACTCCTCTACCTCGGCACCTGATCAAGCTTCTCCCTTATCCTCGCAACCAGGATTGTCAGCTCTTCCATGCTCGATTTCAACAGGAAACTCAGGTCATCGTCAGCCTTCAGCAGCCGTTTAATTTTCTCCACACGCTCTTCCTTTGTCATTTCCGCCAACCCGCCTCAGATCCAATGATATCGAGCCCCATCTATATATATTAATTGATGAAACTGCAACAGGACGGACATCCCTCTGTCTCTTCAAAACCCAACGATAAAAATAAAAGGAGACCAAGAGATACGCCCGCTGACAGGGTTCAAAACTGGAAGCGTTTCTCGGAGCACATGGAGGCATATATCCGGGACCGGATTGGTGAGAAATACGGCTTCGGCGACGTCGGGGATGCTGAGAAGGGAGCGGTTGATTTGATGCGCATCACCAGGCCTGACGTGTGTATCTGGAATATTCTGCGGTATTCATTGCGAAACTGGAAAGGGAAGGGAGGGAGCACGATCTGGAGAAGATTGCCCATTACGCGGAATTGGCGTGGACGATGGGGGAAAAAAATTTCAAATTCCAACGAAAACTGAGACTGCACGCCCAAGAGAAATGGCCTCTTCGAAGGGCTACCTATTGCAGGAGGCCATTTTCTTGCAGGCGACCACTTATCCTCAGGGTCCGATCTGTAATCGGGGAAAAGACTTGATATGTCAGACATATCTCAGATTTTCCGGATTGTTAATATCCTGTCGGTCTGGCAAGGTATCTCAACTTTTGGGCAAGAGCGCGATGGCACCCATCAAGTTTTTAAGTGAAGAATGCGAGATGTAAGCTTCACACTCCGTTCACTTAACCCTGCGTATCGTTATGTGGTGAGTTTGTTTATGTTGCGGGTTTATCTTTCTTATGATTCTTCTTATTCCCTTTTATTCCTGGGATTCTAAAAGTTTTGCCTGCGAGAAGTAGCGGTCAATGAGTTCCTGATCGAACCCTGGATGTTTTTGTGCGAATGCGGCCGCCTTGCGGTAGTATTCTGCGGCCTTTTTCTTCTCACCCCGAGCCTCATAGACTTCCGCCAGCCTTTCTGTGCCATCGATTTGGTCGGGATAGCGCACCAGGAGCTGATGGCAAACGTTTTCCGCCTCCTCCAGGCGCCCCTCTTCGATAAGATCCACCACACTGTTGGACAAGCGGTCAAGCTCCGTGAACTCGGGGAGTAAAGTGAAAGGTTCTGCCGAGAACTCCTGGGCACTTGACTCTTGGTGCATTGCCGGTGGTCATAACCTGCTGATGATAGGGCCTCCGGGCTCGGGAAAAACCA
>JAWOJI010000512.1:0-3219 GCA_046481735.1 Desulfatiglandales bacterium
GCGGCCTCTCCCTGAACGAACTCCAGGTTCGCTCTTTCAGACCCTATTTCCCCAGCTTGGTCGTGCCGGAGCACAGCACCTCCGTGGGCGCTCTCGGCGTAGCCTTGTTCGCTCTCGGCTCGGGGATCAGGAACATGCCGGACCTCGAGGTCCTGCGAAAGGGTCCTGCAGGGAGTATCGCGGATTTGCCCACAGCCCGAAAACTTCAGATCCGCTCCACCTTCTTTCCCGAGGAAAATGAAGCCGGGAAAGTGATTTCTCACATGAAGATTCCCGTGTTCCTGGGAATCGACATCGGTTCCACCACAACGAAATACGCTCTCTTGAACGAAGCGCGACAGATCATTCACAAGAGCTACGTTCACACTCAGGGCAAGCCCATCGAGGTGACCCAGCGCCTGCTGAAGAAGATCTCCGACGAGATGGGAGGCAGGATCACGATCTTGGGTGTGGCCGCCACCGGCTCCGGGAGAAATGTGGTGGGGGATTTTCTCAATGCGGATCTCATCATCGATGAGATAACGGCCCACGCGAGGGGCGCCGTAGAGATTGACCCTGGGGTGGACACCATCTTTGAAATCGGGGGGCAGGATTCCAAATTCATATCCATTGCCAACGGCAACCCTCTTGACTTTGACATGAACAAGGTCTGCGCTGCGGGAACCGGCAGCTTTCTTCATGAGCTCGCAAACAAGTACGGCATCAACATCGTGGGCGAGTTCCAGGACGTGGCCATGTCCTCCGACCGGCCGGTGAAACTCGCCGAAAGATGCACCGTGTTCATGGAGTCCGACCTGGTTTCCTATCATCAGAAAGGGGTTCCCCGGGAGGACCTGATCGGCGGGCTGTGCTACGCCATCGTGCACAACTACCTCAACCGGGTTGTGGGCAAGAGAAAAGTCGGGCAAAAAATCATGTTCCTGGGAGGGCCTTCCTTGAACAAGGGGGTGGTGGCCGCTTTTGAGGACGTCCTCGGCAGGGGCCTCATCGTTCCGAAACACCGGGAGGTTCTTGGCGCCTATGGGGCCGCGATCAGCCTCCAGGAGAAAATGGCCGCGGACGGCATGCCCGGCAGCACTTTCAGGGGCCTGGCCGGCGCAATCCGGGATCAAATGGATTTTGCCGAAAAGGTTTGCACGGTCGATCCGAACTGTCACAACCAGTGCAAGCTCAAGATTTATGAGTTTGACGGCCGGCGAAGCGTTTGGGGGGGCGAGTGCGGCCGATATGAATTGATCCGGGGCAAAGGGAGAAAGCAGGAGAACTACTTTAAAGCGAGGGATGAAATCTGGGCGAAGTTCCTGCTCGGGGTCTGCGAGGATTTCAGGGGAAAGGCGTTGCCTGAAGTCGACGGCCGGCCCACGGTGGGAATGCAGCGGTCTCTCTACACCCTGCAGACGGGAGTCCTGTGGGCCCACTTTTTCGATCAGCTCGGGTTCAGGCTGGTTCTGAGTCCCCCGACCAACAGCAACATCGCCGCTGCGGGCATCGAGTCCATGACCGCGGAGACCTGTTTCCCTGTGAAGGTGTCCCACGGTCATGTGCGGGAGCTTGCAGGGAAGACCGCCTACCTTTTTCTTCCCGCCATAATCACGATGCCGACACCCGAGGAGCAGGAGGCCGGTTTCTACTGCCCCCTGGTTCAGGCAAACCAGTACATGGTCCGCGCGGCTCTTGGCCTTGACAGAGAAACGGTGATCAGCCCCGTCATTCACCTGAAACACGATCTTCCCACCCTGGCCTTGGAGATGGCGGAGCAGGTTTCGAAGAGGCTCGGGAAAAGCAGGAGGAAGATTCAGGAAGCGCTGGAATACGCCTGGCAGCGGCAGGGAGACTTCCAAAACGCGCTTCACGAGAAGGGGAGGGAAATCCTGGATGCGCATGACCCGGAAACGCCTCTCGTTGTCGTCACCGGGAGAGCCTACAACCTCTATGACGAGAGGCTGAATCTGCGTCTGGGGCAGAACATGGCCAAGATCGGCATGGCGGCCGTCCCGATGGACTTCATCGATGTCTCCACTGTGGACTTGAGCGATTTCTCCAACATGTATTGGGGGCTCGGCGCACAAATTCTGCGCACAGCCAAGTTTATCACGACCTCGCCTCACCTTTTCGGTCTCCACATGACGAATTTCAGTTGCGGCGCGGATTCCTTCATCGAGCACTTTTACCGCTACATCATGGGGGAGAAACCCTCCTTGATTCTCGAGTTGGATGAGCACAGCGCAGTTGCCGGGATGATGACCCGGCTGGAGGCGTTCAAGAACGTGATTGAGAATACCCTGCAGAAGCAAAACGTCGGGATTCAAAGAAGGGTGCGGGTTTCAAACTGAGGTGGCAATGCACGCGGAAAGCGGGAGTCAGACGTTTCGATCCTTTTCAGAAAAGGTGGGCCGGTTTAAGCTCAAGGGGAAAACGTTCCTCATTCCCCAGATGAACAGAATCGGCGGTCACCTCCTGGCCGGAACCTTCCGAAGTTTCGGCATTAACGCCCTGGTCATGGACACCTACAAAGGACTCGACCTGGGCAAGGAGTTCACTTCAGGGAAGGAGTGCTTCCCCTGCCAGGTCACGACCGGGGACATCCTGCACCACATGCAGAAGGAGAAGGAAAGACTCGGTCCCTCCTTTGACGCGCGGAATTACATTTATTTCATGCCTGAGGCGGAAGGGCCTTGCCGATTCGGCATGTACAACAAACACCAGCGCATCGTGCTGGACTCCTTTCCCGGGCTTGAGAACCTGAAAATCGGCTCCCTCACCTCAAAGAACTCCTATTCCCTGGACGGCATGCTGGACCGGGACCAGACGCGCAGCTTTCGAAAGGCGGGCTACTTTTCCGTGGTTGTGGCGGATGTGCTCGACAGGCTCCTTTGGAGGATCCGGCCTTACGAAAAGGAGCGGGGCATGGCCGATGAGTTTATTGAGAAGGCCATGACGGTCATGGCCGACGCCTTCGAGGCATACGGGTCTTCCCTCGGTTTCGAGCGCATCCTCGACAGGCTCGAGGAGGTGATCCTGGAAGGGAAAGCCTTGATCGATCCGGCCGTTCCACCCAAGCCCATGATCGGTGTTGTGGGAGAGATCTACCTGAGGACCGCCGCGGTCAAGCTGTAGCCGACGAGTAGCGCCTGAATAACATTCGGGACCATGATCCCAATTCCGATCCCGGCTATGCCGACGACCACAACGCAGACTTTTGACACGGTCAAAACCGAC
>JAWOJI010000008.1:0-3225 GCA_046481735.1 Desulfatiglandales bacterium
GCAGCAAATCCTGGAGTCGATCCAATGGTCCCCATCCTGGGCCAACACGCAATGCTGGGAGGTGGTGGTGGTGAAAGACAAGGACATGAAACAGAGGCTGAATGAAACCTTGCCTTCGACAAACCCCGCCAGCAAGGGCCTGCCCGAAGCACCGGTTGTTCTTGCGCTCTGCGGCAAGCTGCTGAGTTCGGGTTATTACAAGGGCCAGGTTACTACGAAATTCGGGGACTGGTTCATGTTTGATCTCGGCATTGCCACCCAGAGCCTTTGTTTGACGGCCCACAGGCTGGGCCTGGGCACGGTCGTGGTGGGGCTTTTTGACCATGACAAAGCGAAAAAAGTGCTCGGCGTGGGTGAGGGCTGCGAACTGGTCGCGCTCATCCCTGTGGGGTATCCTGCCAAGGACTCGCCGGCGCCCAAGCGCCGCGAGATCAGCGAGTTTACCCATTACGATACATTCTGATACAAGCGCAGCGAATACGCTGTCATTGCGAACCCAAAGGGCGTGGGAATTTCACCGTTTTCTGAGATTGCTTCGTCACTACGCTCTTCGCAATGACAAAACGCTTCTTGCGTTGCATCAGTTCTCCAGATCAAATTCGAACTGCGTTGTTGACAGGGGGTCTGGATTGGAATTGAAGGTTTTCTCCAAGAAGGTGACGTGATTATCATGGTCGATCAGAATGATGGTTGAAGAGCGCGTGCCGTATGTAGGGCTTGTGATAAATATAGGCGAAAGGACCCGCTCCCATTCAAGGGGCACCCCTGTGTGGGGAAGGTCGCTGTCCGGGGGCCTGCTCTGATCGTGAAGCAGACGGAACAGGGCCTCTGAGAGCGGCCTTCGTCCTTCCCCTAAGACGGCTTCAAAGAGGCCCTTGGCCTTCTTGACTTTCGGCCACGGCGTGTCAAGGAGGTGGTTGCTCAGGCCGTAAACTCCCTGGAGAAGCGGCACGGCTCTGTCGGCGCGATTCGAGTACCAGAAGAGGCGTTCAGGGGTGCCGAGAATCAGGTTCAACCCGTTATACCGGTCTTTTTCTTTGCGGACAAGATCCAGGAAGGCAAGCGGTTCCATTGTGCATGAAAGAAAACGACTCACCAATTTGCCCCTTGAAGGGGCGTCGGGTTTTATTCTGGAAGGATCGCGGTAATTCGTGACGGCTGCAAAGCGCCCCTGCCGGGTGATGCCGAGCCAGGCGCCTCCGGCTACAAGGTCACGGCCGGCGAGGAGATGAGGCGCATCCTCCCAGAAACGGGGAGGCGAAGAGGGTCGTTCGTAGTACTCGTCACGGTTGGCGGCCACGATCAGCTTGTAGTCCCGGTGTGTTCGTATGGTAAGAAGGATCAGGCACATGGGCAAAGATCCCGGAGTGATGGAAGCATTGTTTCGGATTTTCTCCTTTGCCGTAAACTACACAAGGCTTACAACCTAAGACTGCGACCACTTGGTTATTTGGTATCCTACTCGATTTTGATCTTTTTTTAAATCTCTTGAGAGGCGGATGGGAAGGAGATACAAATGAGCCCTTATCATAAACTGGCGGATCGCATCGGGCTGGGTGAGTCAAAGATTGCGCCCAGGTTGTTCGAGATGCTTGCAGACCACAGCGATGCAGAGATCCTTCTTGCGATGCCAGGCACGGTCCATGAGCTGAGGCAAAAAACCGGGGTTGACACCGGCGCACTCGAAAAGCGCATTCACGAGCTTTTCCTGAGAGGCCTCGTTTTCCCTTCCCACAAGACCTCACCCCCCGTGTACCGCATGTGCCGGGATTTTGTGCAGTTCCATGACGCCACGATTTTGTGGAAAGAGGCGCCCCGGGAATTTCTGGACCTGTGGCAGGAACTGATGGAAACCGAATGGCCGGAGCTTGCGGCCCGGATAAGCCGGATGATGCCGAAACCCTTTACGCGGGTTGTTCCCGTCAACGTGTCGGTCGAGGCCAGGACCCATATCCTTGACTTTGAAAGCGTGGCCGAAATCGTTCGCAAGGCCAAGACCCTGGCTGTAACAAAGTGCACGTGCCGGCTGACTGCGCGGAAATGCGATCGCCCCCTTGAAACGTGTATCCAGGTCAACAGCGGCGCGGCCTATGCCATCGCGCGCGGTACGGGCAGGGCCGTCGACGTGCAGGAAGCGTTGAGTATCCTGGATCTTGCAGAGAAGGAAGGTCTCATTCACGTGACCATGAATCGCCACGCCGTGGACCATTTTATCTGCAACTGCTGTCCCTGCTGTTGCCAGACCATGCCCATTCTGATCAAGGGGGGCATCCGCGTGGTGGACCCCAGCCGCTTCACGGCAAAGATCCACGCGGATCTGTGCTCAGGATGCGGCACCTGCCACGATCGATGCTATTTCGGAGCCGTATCGTGGCAGGAAGGACCGGGCGGTGCGAGCCGGGTGGAGCCTGAAAAATGTATGGGCTGCGGCCTTTGCAAGGTCACCTGCCCTGAAAATGCCGTTGAGCTCGTGGAGGCCCGGCCTGAAAGCTTCGTGCCGTAAAGAATCAGCCAGTAGAGTAGGGGGAGGGGGCTTCCCTCACCCTACTCTACTGGCTGATAGACCTTGCACCTGTTGACAAGGCGGCCGATCCTCTCTATTTCGATCACCACTTCATCGCCATCTTTGAGGTAGATCGGAGGCTCCCGAAAAGTTCCCACCCCATGAGGCGTTCCCGTGAGGATGACATCTCCCGGCAGAAGGGTGAAATGCCGGGAGAGGAAAGAAATCACTTGGGGGATTCTGAAAATCATCATGGCCGTGCTGCTGTCCTGCATGGTTGTCCCGTTTACGATGGTCTTGATTCCCAGGGAGTGGGGATCGCTTATCTCATCCCTGGTCACGATCCATGGACCCAGAGGACAAAAGGTGTCCAAAGACTTCCCTCTCACCCATTGTCCATCTCCGAACTGCAGGTCCCTTGCACTCACGTCATTGGAGCAGCAATAGCCGAACACATGATCCAGGGCTTCTTCTTCCCCGCACCGATACGCTTTCGTTCCCACGATTACTGCCAGTTCCGCTTCAAAGTCCACCTTTTTGGTGATTTCCCGACTCCAGGTAATCGGCTCTCTGTGTCCTGTCAGGGAGTTTGGGAATTTTGCGAAGATCAGGGGGACTTTGGGTATCGTCCCCTTGCTCTCTCTTGCGTGGTCAAGGTAATTGAGGCCGAGTGCAATAATCTTCGAGGGGTTGCTCACAACGGGAGCAAAACGGACCTCATG
>JAWOJI010000015.1:0-4099 GCA_046481735.1 Desulfatiglandales bacterium
GGCCCCCTGACGGCCAAGCAAAAAAGGTGGTTGGAAAAACCTTTAAGCCGGGAGATGCTGCGAACCTTCGGCTGGTAGATCTCGCCACAGAGCTCTGCGGTGACGATGCTTTTCAACAGATCCTGGTGCATACATGGCCCGGTAGAATGAATCCGTGGATCTGGATTTTTTCGGATTCGAGGAGAGCCCGAAGGGCAGGGGGGACCTTTTTCTGGCTGTCCAAGAAATAGAGATTGGGAATCCCTTCGCGATGGGCCTGCAGGAGTGTCATGGCGATGGCGGGAGACGTGGTTTCAAAACCTACAGCCAGAAACACGATTTTCTTTTCAGGGTTTTCCTTTGCCAGTCGGAGGACTTCGAGGGGCGAGTGGAGACTTCAAAGATCCTGCGGATCAATCCCTGCGCAAGGTCCTTGTCCCGGAACTCGTCGATGAACTTCACCGGATCTCCGCCACTCTCTTCAAAAGCTCCAGGGTCTCCAACGCTTCGTTTTCATCCAGCTTCTGGATCGCAAAACCGGCGTGAATGAGCACATAGTCTCCGACAACCACGTCCGGACACACGGCCATGGAGGCCTCTCTCAGCAAGCCGCCGACTTCAACCTTTGCCGTGTTGTTTTGGATCTCTACGACCTTTCCTGGAACACTCAGACACATTGAAAACACCTCATATGAGCAATGACGGCCTGTCCCAAGGAGATCCCTCCGTCATTGGTGGGCGCCAGGCGATGGGTGTAGACGTCGAAACCGATCTCTTTGAGACCCTCGAACACCAGCGCGAGGAGCAAGACGTTCTGGAACACGCCGCCGCTCAGAACCGCCCGCTCCAGGCCTGTTTTCAACCGGATGCTCTTGCATGTTTCTACCACAAGCCGAGCCACGGTTCTATGAAACTTTCCGGAAATGCGGGAGGGTGAACGGCCGCGGATCAAGTCCTCTACAACCCCCCTCACTATCTCCATTGGGTCGAGCACCATGGGCAGATTTGTTTCGCGGATGCCGAAGGGGTATACTTCCTCGTCTGCGATGTCGGCGATCATCTCCAATTCAACCGCGGCTTGCCCCTCATAGTTCACCCTATCGCGGATCGACAGGAGCGATGACACGGCGTCAAAGAGCCGGCCCATGCTGGACGTGAGAGGCGAATTCACCTTCTGTTCGAGCATTTTCCTGAGAATCTCGCATTTCTGAGGATCTCTTCTCTTGATCCAATCCAGTTCCATGGCCTTGTCGCCGAAGGCTTCGAACAGGTAGGCCAGGGCCATTCTCCAGGGCTCCTTGACGGCCATGGATCCCCCGGGCATGGGGACCTGCCTGAGATGAGCCAGCCTTTCAAAATCATTCCAGCCGGCTCTCAGGAACTCTCCTCCCCAGATTGTGCCATCCGGCCCAAACCCTGTCCCGTCCAGAGCCACCCCGATCACCTCTCCGGATAACCCGTTCTCCGCCATGGCGCTCACCACATGGGCATGGTGGTGTTGAACGCCCACCTTTGGAATTCCTTCGAGGGAGAGGGCATACTTTGTGGAGAGGTACTCCGGGTGAAGGTCGTAGGCCACGGCCTTGGGTTTAATGGAGAAGAGGTTCTTGAAATGCTCGATCCCCTGTTCAAAGGAAAGGAGCGTTTCCATGTTCTCCAGGTCGCCGATGTGGTGGCTCACGAACACATAGGGACCGCGGGACAGAGAAAAGGTGTTTTTCACCTCTCCCCCGCAGGCGAGAATCCTTTCAAGATCAAAGGGAAGCTTGATGGGAAACGGAACATAGCCCCGCGATCGTCGCAGGACGTAAGGCCGATTTTGAAAGACCCGCACCACGGAATCATCGCACCGCATATGAATGTCCCGATCATGGAGGAGAAAAAAATCCGCGATGCCGGAGAGCCGATCGCGGGCCTCTTCGTTCTTGTAGGCGATGGGCTCATCGCTCACGTTCCCGCTGGTCATGACCAGGCTCTTGAGCGGACCGTGGAGCAGCAAATGATGAAGAGGGGAATAGGGAAGCATGACGCCGAGGGTCTTCTGAAAAGGCGCAACGGCCGGGGCAATGGAAGAGCCCTCATTTCTGTTGAGGATGACAATGGGTCGCTCCGGACCGCAAAGGAGCCTTTCCTCCTCTTCATGGACCTCACAGTGCGCCCTCACTTCTTCCATGTCCCGGCACATGACGGCAAAGGGCTTGTCCTCTCTCACCTTCCGGGATCGCAAGGTCGAGACGGCTCCGGGATTTTCGGCGTTGCAAACGAGATGAAAACCCCCGATCCCTTTTACGGCCACGATCGAGCCCTGCAGCAAAAGCTCAAGAGTCCTGTCCAGAGCGTCTCCGGGATGGGTCTCCCCCTTTTGATCCACCAGTCGCAGCGACGGCCCGCAAGCGGGGCAGGCATTGGGCTGGGCGTGAAATCGACGGTCGAGCGGATTCTCATACTCCTTGCGGCAGACCGGGCACAGGGTGAAGGGCGCCATGGTCGTCTTGTGGCGATCATAGGGGATGTCTTTGATGATGGTGAACCGAGGGCCGCAGAGAGTGCAGTTGATGAAGGGATAGCGGCGCCGGAAATCGCCGGGCGAAAAGAGCTCCGCCACGCACGCATCACAGGTGGCCACGTCCGGATTGATCAGGGTAAAGCCCTCTTTAGCCCCCTCGCTCCGCCTGATTTCAAAACAGGGGTAACCCCGGGGCTCGATTGAGCGGGTTTTCAGGGTTTCAATTCGGGCAAGCGGCGGTGCAAGCCCGGTCAGTCCCTCTATGAACCGATCAAGCGCCTGGTCCTCGCCCTCCGCATCAATGAGCACTCCCTTTTCATTGTTGAGAACCCATCCTCTTATGGAATGGGCCAAGGCCAGGTTATAGACAAAGGGCCTGTATCCAATGCCTTGAACAATGCCCGTTATTTCAATGGCTTTTCTCGTCACAATCCAATCCCCACAAACCTCTAAGCAATAACTGTGCCTTATCGGAATCTCCCCCTGGCGAAACGGGTATAGGGCTTTCATGGCCATGATGCTGTTTTTCCGATGAGACATCCAGGGGCAACAGAAATCTAAAGATGAAGATGATCATGAAATGGATTCTGGGAGGTTACACTTCACTGAGATTGGTGGACACCTAGGTGTATCACCACTCCATGGAGACAACCCCGCGGCTGGCATATTGCAGGCTGTTTCAATTGGTTAGCAACCCATACCGTCGGGAGAACCCTGGCACAGGGGTTGCAAAAACCAGAGACGGGGGAGAAGGCAAAGGCCAAGGAGGCGCCTCAAAATAAAAGGAAGAATCGCCTTCACGGAATGCACAACCCACAAAGAGACGACGGTCTTTTCGATACACAGCAATAAGGAGGGATGCTCGGTGGCGGCAAAAAACAACCCAGATGCATGGATGAAAAAGCAGGAGGAGTTCACGGCTGAGCAATGGGCGGCCGTGGAGGCTGTGATAAAAAAGTACAAAGCAAAGCCGGGACCTCTCATCCCTGCGCTGGAAGAGGTCCAGGAGGCCATTGGATACCTGCCTAAACCCGTCATGGAGAGAGTGGCGCTCGGGCTGAAGGTGCCTTTCAGCGAGGTCTACGGGGTGGTCACCTTTTACTCTTTTTTCACCATGGCCCCCAAAGGCAAACACACGGTCCGCTGCTGTCTGGGCACAGCCTGCTATGTCCGGGGAGGCAAGAGAATTCTGGACACCCTCACGGAGACGCTGAGCGTTCAACCCGGGGAAACCACTCCGGACAGACGTTTTTCTCTGGAGACTGTTAGATGCCTCGGGGCCTGCGGCCTGGCGCCCGTGGTGGTGGTGGATGAGGACACGCATCGGCAGATGAAGCCCTCCAAGATATCCGGTGTACTGGAAGCCTACGACAAATAAGGAGTTCGTTCATGCCAGCGTTGAAAATAGAAGGACTTTACAAGATCAAAGGAGATGTGCTCAGGTCTTCGGTTCTCGAGAGCGGGAAAAATGCTGCGCGCATCACGGTGCACATGGGAACCTGTGGAATTTCTTCAGGAGCGGGCGACGTCCTGCAGACCCTCAAGGAGGAACTGAACTCCTCCAAGAGAAAGGACATCTTCGTCACCACCTCCGGCTGTGCAGGGATTTGCAAC
>JAWOJI010000262.1:0-4924 GCA_046481735.1 Desulfatiglandales bacterium
AGGCAGATCCTGAAAGGGGATGCCTGTCGAGATTTTCCTTCGACGGCAGAAATTCATCAATTCCCGGTACTCGGCACGGTTTTCCTTGCGGCCTCCCCAGGGCTTCACGGCGCCTTGATCCAAAGAAAGGGTCGGGTCCGGAATGATGAGTTCCAGGTCCATCCCCAGAATTCGACCGAACCCCCGGCATGCAGCGCAGGCGCCTGCAGGGCTGTTAAAGGAGAACAGATTCGGAATTGGGGGCCGGTACTGGATGGCACAGGTTGCGCACTCCAGGCGATTGCTGAAAGAAAGGCGACGGTCTTTTCCCTCTCCGTCTTCCGGCTTGATCCACAGGTCTAGCCTACCGCCGCCGAAACGGAAGGCTTGCTCAAGGGAATCTACCATTCGTTTTCGAACAGTCGTCCGGTACACAAGACGGTCCGCCAGCACGTGCCATGGTCCACCTTGGTCGCGCGGCAAGTCTTCGACGGGAATAACTCGGCCGTCGTGAAGAACACGCGTGTACCCCATGCGCCCCAATTCCTTTCTTGCCTGGTCCGGGGAGCCGGCTGCGGTTACGGGGAAGGTGACGAAGACCCCTGTTCCAGGCCGCAAATCGGCCAGGGCGCGCCACACATGTTCCGGCGATTCCGGACTCACGGGCTCGCCGCAAACCCTGCAGTGAAGCTGTCCGGATCTGGCGTAGAGGAGTTTGACGTAGTCGGTCACCTCGGTCATGGTTCCCACGGTGGAGCGGGACGTGCGCACCGGGTCCTTGCGATCAATGGCGATGGCCGGGGGAATGTTTTCGATCCGTTCCACGAGGGGCCGATCCATACGTTCCATGAACTGGCGGGCGTAAGGGGAGAAGGTCTCCACATACCGACGCTGGCCTTCCGCGTAGAGGGTGTCAAAAGCCAGGGACGACTTCCCTGACCCGCTGAGGCCCGTCACAACAGTGATCCGGTTCAGAGGAATGTCGAGATCGAGATTTTTCAGATTGTTCTGGCGGGCGCCCTTGATGCGGATGACCGCCGGGTTTGTTTTTTTCGACTCCATCAAGAAACCTTAAACACCCTGTGCCGTCACATCAAGGCAGGAAAAGCGTGCCGAAGCGATCGTTCTCACATCCTTCCCCGCCGCAGGATCGAGACAAGCAGCCAGAATGCCATGATGGCCGCCACCACGTATCCGGCGAGGCCGATAATGGGGATGTCGTGCCATTTGGGGGGGATGCCGGAATGAATGATGAGGGAGGAACCGATGACCAGGGAGGCAAGGACAACGGCAAAGGAAAGGCGGTTGCTGAACCGTTCCAGGGTCTGGAGCAAGGGTTCGAGCCCCAGGTGCTCGAATTCAATTTTGAGTTTTCCTGTCTTTGCAAGTCTGAACAGAATCTGAAGGTCCTTGGGGAGGGCGCGAAGCAGGTGCAGGAGTTCGGAGCTTGAATCAAGCATGTCCTCGACAATGCGGCGAGGATAGAAGCGCTCCTTGTGCAGTCTTTCCACAAAGGGCGACGCTTCTTTGACAATGTCGAAATCAGGGTCGAGTTTCCTTCCAAGCCCTTCAATGGAGGACAGGGCTTTGACGAAGAGAAGAAAGTCAGGGTGCACCCGGAGGCGGTGCCTCACGGCGATCTCGAAAAAGTGGTTGAGCAGTTTCCCAAGGTCCAGCTCCTTGATGGGCCTGTAGAAATGTCGGTCAATGAATTCCGAGGTGTCCTTTTCAAGGGCCCGTCTGTCGGGTTCTTCATCCCACGCGGTCATCCTGAGAAGAGCGTCGGCCAGGGCCTGGGGATTCCTCTTCACGATGCCCATGACAAGGTCCACGATGTTTTCTTTCCCTTCCCTGTCCAGGCGGCCCATGTTGCCCATGTCCAGAAAACAGATGACGTTTTCGGGAAGGATGACCAGGTTGCCGGGATGGGGGTCGCCATGGAAAAAGCCGTGAACGAAGATCTGTTTCATCAGCAGGTCGGCTCCACGGTGGGCGATCAGGCGAAGATCGTAGCCCTGGGCTTTCATCTCATGAAGGGAAGAAGATTTGACGCCCTCCACATAATCCATGGTCAGCACCCGGTCCGTTGTGGCTTCCCTGTAAACTTTGGCCACATAGACCGTGGGTTCGTCAAGAAACTGGGAGGCAAAACGCTCCATATTGGCCGCCTCAAAGGTGAAGTCCAATTCCTTGCCCATGACCCGGCCGAACTCTTCGACCAGCTTGGTGGGTCGGTGAACCTCCCACCCGCCTATGTGCTTTTCCACGAGTGTGGCCAGGTGATAGAGAATCTCCATGTCCACTTCCACAATACGCCTGATTCCCGGGCGTTGGATTTTTACGGCCACATCCTCGCCGTCCGGGAGACGGGCCCTGTGGACCTGGCCGATGGACGCGGCGGCAACCGGCTGCGGGTCGATATGCAGGAAGAAATCTTTCAGGTCCCCTTTCAATTCCGCGCGCAGGATTCTCTCCGATTCCTCGAAGGGAAAGGCCGGGACTTCATCCCGAAGTTTTACGAGCTCATCGATGAATTCAAGAGGCAGAAGGTCCGCTCTAGTGCTCAGCAACTGGCCGAGCTTGATGAAGGTTGGGCCCAGTTCCTGGAGGGCCATGCGGAGTCTTTGGGGGGTGGATAGGGCTTTGACTTTGTCATCCTTTTTCCCGAAGACCCTCCGGCCGAAGTCCAAATACTGCTCGATCTTGGCTTTGTGAATGAGATCGTCGAAGCCGTACTTGAACAAGACCCCCAGGATTTCAGCATATCGCTCGACGTGGCGGTAAGTCTTTCCGATGAGCCCGATCTTACGGATGATCATGCATACCCTCCACCTGGCGCTTGCCTACTTCAGTGAGCTTTTCTGGTTTCGAAGAGCGAAGGAGCGCCCGTCCAAGGCCCTGGATACCGCCAGAATCCCGTCCAGATGATCATGCTCGTGCTGAAGGAGTTCTGACAGGTCATCCGTCAAGGTCATGACTCTCTCTTTCCAGTCAAGATCCATGAAACGGACGGTGCATGCCTTATGCCTTTGAACCTTGACGAGAAGCTCGGGAAAGCACATGCAGTCATCCCAAACCTCGATCATCTCCCGGCTCAGGTCCTCCAGACAAGGATTGATGAAAACCACGGGCTCGTGAATGAACAGATAGATCAGTCGCTTCATGCAGCCGATCTGGGGTGCGGCAATGGCCCTGCCTGCGCCGTATCGCTTTCTGAAATCCAAGAGCGTATCGTGAAGATCTTCCGTTGCAGCCCGAACAGGGTCAAGATCGTCCTCCGCGATGGGCTCGGACTTGTCGTAGAGCTTCGGGTTGCCAAGCAATAGAATTTCTCTGACGGCCACAGTTTCCTCCCTCAATCCCTCAATCTTCACTCGGGCTTTATACAGACAATCTGGGCGACGGATCTCTTGGGGTCGCGCTGAATCCCTTCAAAGGCGTGAAGGACCTGCCATTCCTTGAACCAATCCAGAAGCTCTCCGGGCTTTAGAAGATGGTCGGGATTTTTCGGTTTTCCGAATCGGGGCTGATCCACCGTGAAGGTTTCGTAAAGCAAAAGGCCGCCCTCGACAAGAGCGTTCCGGATAAAGGGAATCAGGGGCCTGTGGAGGTAGCGGAAGACCAGTATAGCACCGTAGGTGTCCGAAGCCAAAGGGCTTCTTCCCCCCTCCTCCAGATCCACCTGCCGGATTCGAACGATCACCCCATTCTTTGTTGCGAGCACAGCGGCTTGTGCCAGCGCCCTTTCAGAGACGTCCGCCAGCTCGACCTCCAGGCCCATGGTTGCGAGGAAGACGCCGTTGTGTCCGTTGCCGCAAGCCAGGTCGAGAACAGGCCCTTTCATGTTGACCGGGCTGAAAAGATTCAAATGCTTCAGGAGCAGCTCATCCGGGCCCTCTTTATTGTGGCGGTCCGATTCACACATCACGATCTCTTGGGAAGACCCTTGCATACGGCCCGGATAATTTTCAGGGCTTCCTCCACCTGGGGTCTGGAGACATCCAAGTGAGTTACGGCCCTGCATCGGGTGTGGCCGAGAATAGAAACCCGGAGACCCTGTTCCAAGAGCAATGCATTGAAATCTTCGGCTGTGAGACGAAGGCCGGAGACGTCAAAAAAAATGAGATTGGTCTCAACGGGTTCCACATCGATCCCGCTGATCTCCGCAAGGCCCCGTGCCAGAATCCTGGCGTTTTCATGATCCTCGGCCAGACGCTCCACGTGATGCTGCAAGGCATAAAGCGCTCCCGCGGCAATGATGCCGGCCTGCCTCATGGCGCCGCCGAACTGGTGTTTCCATCGCCATGCCTCTTGGATGAATTCCTTGGATCCTGCCAGGGCGGCACCCACGGGCGCTCCCAGGCCTTTGCTGAAATCAATCCAGACCGAGTCGAAGGCGATGCAATAGGCCTTGGCCGATAATCCCGTGGCGACCGTGGCATTGAGGAGTCGCGCCCCGTCCATATGGCATGCCAACCCGTGACGGTGAGCGGCGATGCAAACACTCTGAACGGTTTCTATGGGCCAGATGGCTCCGCCGCCAAGATTGGAGGTCTGCTCAATGAGCACCACCCTGGAGCGAGGGAGGTGGTTGTTCTCCGGGCGCAGGGCCGCCTCCATCTGGGCGGGGGAGAAAATCCCGCGCTTTCCCTGAATCGGATACATGCAGGCGCCGCTCAGGGCGGCAGGCCCCCCTGTTTCGTAGTGCCGGGTGTGGGCTGTTTCGTCCATCAGGATCTCATCTCCGGGCCGGCAATGAACCCGAAAGGCGATCTGATTGCACATGGTTCCGGAAGGAAGAAAGAGGGCGTCTTCTTTTCCGAGGAGTTCGCAGACCTTTTCGATGAGCCCATTCACCGTTGGGTCTTCTTTCTGCTGTTCGTCTCCCACCTCGGCCTCGCTCATGAACTTCCTCATATCCGGCGTAGGCCTGGTTATGGTGTCG
>JAWOJI010000288.1:0-6829 GCA_046481735.1 Desulfatiglandales bacterium
GTTTGTGCCGGGCTGCCCGCCCTCGCCGGAGGTGCTGGCGTACAGTCTCGTGTCCATCCTCCAGGGAAGAACGCCCATTCTTCCAAACGACATGCTGCATTTTGATTAAGGAGATGTAGAAATGGCTGAACCCATCAAAATCACCATCAATCCGGTCAGCCGGGTCGAGGGTCACGGCAAGGTTGTGATTCATCTGGATGCGAGCGGCGAGGTGGAAAGCGCGCAATTCCACGTAACCCAGTTTAGAGGATACGAGCGTTTCTGTGAGGGAAGACCCTTTGAGGAAATGCCGGTGATTACCCAGCGCATCTGCGGCATCTGCCCTGTGAGCCATCAGTTGGCCTCTGCCAAAGCCTGCGACGCGATCCTGGGAGTGGAGATTCCTGAAACCGCCAATCTCCTTCGTGAACTGGAGCATATGGGACAATTTATCCAGTCCCACGCCCTCCATTTCTTTTACCTGGCGAGCCCGGATCTGCTTTTGGGCTGGGACTCCGACCCTGCAAAGAGGAATGTGGTCGGCGTGATCGGCGCTTTTCCGGATCTGGCCAGGAAAGGGATACGCCTCAGGAAGTTCGGCCAAGACATGATCCAGGCCCTGGGTGGGAAAAAAGTTCATCCTGCCTTTGCCGTGCCGGGAGGCGTCATGAATCCCCTGGCCAAAGAAGATCGAGACAGCCTGCTCGAAGGTTTTGAAGAAGCTTATGAAACCGCTCAGATCGGGCTCGACTTCATCAAGGGCTGGGTGGAGAAGAACCTGGAAGAGGTAAGACGGTTTGCCACGTACCCCTCCAATTACGCAGGACTGATGGATGAGAAGGGCTGCCCGAACATGTACGACGGGAAGTTTAGAGTCATGGGCCCGGACCGGAGCGTGCTCGTGGAATTCGACCCCAGCCGGTATCTGGATTTCATTGCCGAGCATGTGGAGCCCTGGTCTTACCTGAAATTTCCCTTTTTCAAACCCCAAGGGTATCCTGAAGGGTGTTACCGGGTCGGGCCTCTGGGCCGGGTGAATGCAGCCGACGCGATGAGTACGCCCAAGGCGGATCGAGCGTTGAGAGCCTACCGAAAGCTGGCTCATGATGGAGTCGAGGGGAGCACCTTGATGTACCATTACACGCGCATGATCGAACTCCTGAACTGCCTGGAACGGGCTGAAGCGCTTTTCAAGGATCCCGGGATCTGCGGGAAAGACATCCGCATCACCACCGTTCCATCCCATGAAGAGGGAGTGGGCGTTATCGAGGCGCCGAGAGGGACCCTGATCCACCATTACCAGGTGGACCCGCACGGCGCCATTCTCAAGGTCAACCTCATTGTCGCCACAGGCCACAACAACATTGCCATGAACCGCTCTGTGGAAGCCGTGGCCAAAGAGTATATCCACGGTGGAGAAGTGAGAGAAGGCTTTCTGAATCGGGTGGAAGGCGCGATTCGCTGCTACGATCCGTGCCTGTCTTGTTCCACCCATGCCCTGGGTCAGATGCCGCTTCTCGTTCAGATTTTTGACGAGGATCAAGAGCTTGTGGCGAAACTCAAGAGGGACTGATTGGTGGCAAAAGAAAAGTCTGAATTCCGCTCCACCTGGATCATCGGCTACGGGAATCCCCAACGAAAGGACGACGGGATCGGCCCCTACGTCATCGAACAGCTTTGTCGCGATCTCGGGAGAGGGACGGAGATCGGCTTGCGATCGCTGCACCAGCTTGACCCGGTGCTTGCAGAGGAACTCCAGGGAGCGCAACGTCTTGTCCTCGTGGACGCGACCGTGGAGCCTCTGGAGCGTGGCTTGCGCTGGACCAGGATTCGACCACAACGTGAGCTCTCGCCCTGCGGCATGCACCATCTCAAACCTTCGGTGTTCGCAGGCCTTCTGGAGTCCCTCTATCAGCGATCTCCAAGGATTTGGTTGGTCTCTGTTCAGGGGAATGATTTTGGGTTTGGAGAGGGATTGTCCCTCGAAGCTCAGGAAAAGGCTGAAAGGGCAAGTTCGGAAATCGTGCAGTTCTGTTTGAGAGAATTCATTGACAAAGGGCAGGGATCCATCAATGATGTAGTGGGTGGCTCAAGGTAGAAGGAGAAAGAAATGGCGAAGGGAGCAGACATCCTTATCATCGATGACGACCGGGATCTGGTGGAGTCCATTCGCATTGTCCTGGAGAGCAGGAAGTTCGGCGTCCGAGCCGCTTACAACGGAAAGGACGGCTATCAGAGGATCCAGGAAAAGACCCCGGACCTCATCCTTCTCGACGTGATGATGGCCACGGACACAGAAGGATTCAGCTTGGCCTATAAGCTCAGGAACCAACCGGCCTATCGGGAAATTCCGATCATCATGGTGACGGGTTTCACCAAGAAAATGGCGGAAGAAGGTCCGGAGAAGTTCCAGCACATTATGGGAGAGAGCTGGCCGGTCACCCAGTTCCTCGAAAAACCGATTGACCCGGAAGAATTGCTTTCAGTGATCGAAGGGGTTTTGGAGGAGACATCGAAAGGATGACCTATGACCCTTCCCGAAAAGGGAAAAGACCCTTTCCAGGAGCCTGGGTATGAGCTGGTCAAACAGCAGTTGTTTTTCCGCAAGGAACTCATAGAAAGGGTACACTGGTTCATTCGGGTTCGCTGGTTCGCGGTGGGCGGAGCAGCGGCAGGAGCCTGGGCATTGTATCTCCTGGAACCCAAATTCCCAGTCCCTCCTCTCACCCTCATTGCCTTCGCCATTTTCATCTGCAACCTGATCTTCCGAGCCGTGTGCCGCCGCCTGGATGCTTCCAAAGGACAGGACGTCCGACCCTTCACCCGCTTTGCCCACATCCAAATTTCCATGGATCTTCTGGCGCTCTATGCCATGATCTACTTCACAGGGGGCATTTACAGCCCCCTGCTCATGTTCGTGATCTTCCACATTATCATCGCGGGTCTCCTGCTCCCTCCTTTCGCCTGCTACCTTTACAGTGTCAGCGCTCTTGTCGCCATGGCCGCCCTGGTGGGACTGGAACAAGCGAGCATCCTGCCGGAGCAGCCGATCCTGCTCCGAAGTTCCTTGTTTCCGCACCTTCTCCTTGCTCAGCAAAGCATGAAAGAAATCATGCTCGTCTTCGCCTTTTTCGGGGCGGCAGTGCTGATCACGGCGTTTCTCACCACAACGATCCGGCGGAGCCTGTGGACCAAGGGGCAAGATCTCCTCAGGGTCTCCAAAGACCTGGATGCCAGCAACGCCAAGCTGACCGCCCTCTATGAGCTGGTGAAGAGCATGGGATTGTGTTCGCAACTCCAGGAGCTTCTGGACACCGCCACCCGGAGCACGGCGAGCATCATGGGGGTCAAGGGCGCTTCCATCAAGCTGGTGGACGAGACGCGGAAAAAGCTGATTTTCTCCTCCACCTACGGCCTGAGCGAAGACTACCTGGCCAAGGGAACCATCGACATCGAGAAGAGTCCCATCAACCGGCGAATCATGGAAGGCTCCTTCTTGGCCATGGGGCGAATCGACGAAGAGGACTACTTCCAATATCCCGAAGACATCCGGAAGGAAGGGATCGCTTCCATGGTCTGCCTGCCTCTCAGGGTGGAGAAGATGCCCCTGGGCGTGTTTTGCATGTACAGTGAACTCTCTTATGACTTCAGCGATAACGACATCCGGTTTTTTTCCCTTTTGAGCGACTTGACGGCCCTGGCCATTGAAACCCTGAGGAGCGAAATCAACAAGACCTGGTTTCTTCACAAAGCGGCCCATCAGCTCCGTTCCCCCTTCAATGCCATCTACAGCCTGATGAAGGTGCTTCGGAAGGGCTACATGGGACCGGTGAACGACCAGCAGCAGGACGCGATTCTCCGATGTGAAAAGCGATTGGAGATGCTGGGCGCCATGATCGGCGATCTTCTGAACCTCGGGATCAAACGCCAGGATGGGGACCGAAAGACGATCCAGCCGGTGGACGGCGCGAAGATCCTGAGAGAGCTCCAGGAGCTTTACGAGGCTTGCGCCTCGGAGAAGGAAATCACGATCGGCTTTGTCATCGAATCGTCCGTCCCGGAACTGATGGCTGACGGGAGACTGCTGGATGAACTTTTCGGGAACCTCATCTCCAATGCGATGAAGTACACCCTTCCCGGAGGGAAGATCCGGGTTTCCCTGGCGCCGGAAAGAAAACACCTGGTGCGTTTTGAGGTTTCGGATACGGGTATTGGAATAGCCGATGAAGACATCTCCCGCTTGTTTACCGAGTTTTTCAGGGGCGAAAACGCAAAAGCCCGGACCGAGGAGGGGACCGGGCTTGGTCTTTGCATTGTCAAGGAAATCCTGGATTTCCTTGGAGGGACAATATCCGTCAAGAGCAAGGTGGGTGAAGGAACCACAATGACATGCCTCCTTCCGGCGGTTTAGAGCCCCGCAGAACCGGTAAGCAGTAGGCAGAAATCAGTGGGCAGTGTCTCTCCTGCTTACGACCTACTGCATACTGCTTACTCATTGGTTCTCACTCAGGGGAGGGTTCGAAAGCAAGCAGGCTTTGGCCGCGGCTGGAGAGCGATACTGACAAGGGATAACCAGAGATGCGCATCCCGTTGCACAAAAGGATTTTCCTCAACTTCGTTCTGGTCATTGCCCTGTTCGGGATTCTGGGCGCGGTGCTCAGCGCCGTTCTGATCAATCGAACCACCCTGGATGAAGCCCAGCGCAGGGTGAGTCTTGACCTGCGCTCGGCGTGGGATGTGCTCCACAATGAAAGTGACAGGCTCCAGCTTTTCGTGAGCGTGCTCAGCACGGGAAATCGCGTGGACGATGCGTATGACAGGCCTGATTCACCGGCCGCTCGGGTGGCTCTTGAGGAAGTGAGGAGGCAGTGCGGTTTTGATTTTCTCTCTCTCACAGACAGTAAAGGTCAGGTGCTGGTGCGGAGCGTTGAGCCTTACAAGACAGGAGATTACCTTTCCAACGATCCCTTTGTGTCCGGGGCGCTGAAGGGCGAGACCCGAAAAGGGATTGTCCTGCTGAGTCCACAACGTCTCCGAGACGAGGGGGGCAACTTGGAGGAGCGTGCCTTTACGGTCTTTGAGCCCACGCCGAAGTCGAAGGTGAGGGCGAAAAGCTCCGAGTCGTCCGGGATGGCGCTGGTGGCTGCCGCCCCTGTGCTGGATGACGGGGGAAAAGTGATCGGGGCTCTTTGTGCGGGACTGCTGCTCAATCGAAACCACGGTCTGGTGGACAGGATCCGGTCCATCGTTTTCGAAGACAAGATGTACCAGGGCCAACCCCTGGGCACCGTCACCATTTTTCAATGGGATTGCCGCATTGCCACGAACGTGATCCTGGCCAACGGCAACAGGGCGATTGGAACCCGGGTGAGCGAGGAGGTTTACGACAAGGTGCTCGAAAACGGCCTGTACTGGTACGACCGGGCTTTTGTGGTGAAGGACTGGTACTTGAGCGCCTATGATCCGATTCATGACATTGACGGGAAGGTGGTCGGAATTCTTTATGTCGGGGTCTTGGCCAAGCAGTATGACGATTTGAAGTGGGACCTGTGGAAACTCTATGGCGCCATCTCCGGCGGGGTCGGGATTTTCGTTCTGGCCATCGGGCTGATCTTTGCGCGGCGCCTGACCGGCTCGATCAGCCGCCTCGCAGAAGCGGCGGGGAAAATCGGAAAGGGGAATCTGGACCTCAGCGTGAAAGAACCCAAGGCGGATGACGAGGTGAAGGATTTGACTCAGACCTTTAATTTGATGGCCGCCAGTTTGAAGGAGCGGGATGAAGCCCTAAGAGCCACAAATGAGGCTCTGGAGGAAACGAATACTTCCCTTCATGTTGTGAATAAGAATTACCTCGACATGCTGGGGTTCGTGTCCCACGAATTGAAAAACAGCCTTGGCGTGATCTACACATCGGCGAGGGCACTCGATGCAGGGCTCGTGGGGCCCCTGAGCGATCCCCAGGCGGCTCTGGCGCGCAATATTGCCAGGGCCATCGAGGGGGCGGTGAAGATGACCCGAAACTACCTTGACCTCGCGCGGATCGAAAAGGGGGAATTGCGGGTCGAGCCGAAACAGACGGACATGATCAAAGACGTCATTGCCCCCGTGCTGGAAGAAATGCAGCCCATGGTCAAGGATCGAAACGTTACGATCGAAAATACCCTCCCTAACACGATTCCGGTTTTCGGCGACGCGGCCCTCTTGAAGGTGGCTTATCGCAATCTTCTGGACAATGCTTTGAAGTACGGAAACGAGAAGGGAAGAGTGAGGCTCGGATTTGAAGCAAAAGACGGCACGGCCCGGTTCGAAGTCTGGAACGAAGGGCAGGGGCTGGGCAAAGAGCAACTCTCCAGGCTCTTCGAGAAATTCGTCAGGTTCGATGCGCCGCGGGAATCTTCGAGGAGCACCGGTCTCGGCCTCTTCATCACGCGGGACATTGTCACCAAACACGGGGGCAGGATTTGGGCCGAATCCGAAGCAGGACAATGGATGCGATTCCGTTTTGCCCTGCCCATGAAAGAGAGGGAAGGAGGCGGCCATGGCTCCTAAAAGGGTGCTGGTCATCGATGATGAGCAGATTGTGCTCAACAGCGTCAGCCGGGTTCTGGTCCAAGCAGGCTTTGACGTGGAAGTGACCCTCAGCGGCCGTCAAGGGCTTGAATGGGCGCTCAACAAGGCCTTCCACCTGGTGATCACCGATATCCGCATGGCCGACATGGGAGGCATGATCCTCTTGAAGGACATCAAGAGGGCCAAGCCGGAAATGCCCGTGGTGCTCATGACAGGCTATGCCAACGTGCAGTCGGCCCTGCAGGCGATGAAACTGGGAGCGGCGGACTATGTGGAAAAA
>JAWOJI010000354.1:0-2877 GCA_046481735.1 Desulfatiglandales bacterium
ACGACGCATCATTGTGAACGGAGGAAGCCGACACGTTTGTCAGGATTCGAGACCAGGGGTTAGGGGAGGTGCCCAATGACAACCTTAACCATGGAAATGCCTGAAAAAATCTTTGGTCTTCCTTGGCGGGGTCCCATTGCGAACACGAGTAGAAGACAAGCCGCACAGCCCAATAAGGCGAACGAAGATGCGAGATACGGCGAGAGACGCCGAAAGGAAGCAGATCGAGATTGTCAGCCACATGGGGCCTGAGGGCAGGTTGCCTGCCGCCATTGAGCTTTCCAGGATTTCCCTTAAGCTTTGGCGGGAAGGGGTGCAGAAGCGCCACCCCGATTATGACAAGCGGCAGATCCGCTTGGAGACAATTCGTTTGATCCTGCCGGAGAAGCTTTTCCGTGCTGCTTATCCGAACGCCGATGAGAGGTTGACATGAGTCCGGATGAGGCGCTGCAATTCATCGGATATAAATGCCATGGCAGGGAAGGGTCGAATGGAAAAGCAGAATCAATCGCGAATTGTTCGCATTCCTCTTGGGAGGGCGAATGCCTACTTCGTGATCGGCGAAGGGAAGGTCCTGCTGATCGATACGGGTGAAAAGGGAAACGCGGGGAAGATTCTCCGGGCTTTAGAGAACCTGGGGTTGTCCCGGTTCGATCTCAGTCTGATCATTCTTACGCACACGCACTATGATCACTGCGGGAGCTTGAAAACTTTGAAAGACATGACCGGTGCAAAAGTCCTTGTGCACAGTCATGAAGCGATGTGTTTGAAACACGGCTACGGCGGCATTCCCAGAGGAACCAATCGTTTGACAAAGGTTGTTTCCTTGATTGGAAGAACGATCGGGAAGCGCATGGGAAGGTACGAGCCTGTTTCTCCGGACCTTGTCGTCAGCGGGGTTTTCGGTTTGGAAGAACACGGTGTGGATGGCCATGTCTTGCCGACACCGGGGCACACACCTGGGTCGATCAGTATTATTATCAGGAATAAGGATGCCGTTGTCGGCGACACGCTCTTCAACATCTTCAGGAAGGGCGTTTTTCCTCCTTTTGCCGATGACCAGCAGGAACTGCTCAGGAGCTGGTTGAAGCTGTGCGACACAGGTTGTGAATTCTTTTACCCGGGACACGGAACCCGGGTAGGGATCGACAGGCTGAGGCAAAGCCTTACGCTGGAAAAGAAGCGCAGGAGCTCCCCGCGGGACCAAGGGGCATTTTGAAGGACCTGCTGCACCACGGCCACGTGATCTCCGCCACACCTGCCGGCCGAGAAGCACCAAGGCGCAATTCGCCGCCTTTGTATCCCTGATGACCCTCGCACTCTTGATCATTGCCCATTACTCTGATAAAAAGACGGCAGGAGGAATAGGAAGGAGCCGCGAACATGAAACCGGACAAGCCCGCGCGGAGGGAGATGTACTATGCTGAGCCCGTTTATCGCCCGCCCAGTGAAGCGTATTCGCTCCTGGTGCAGGCGACGGTGGGGTGCTCGTCGGCCGCATCGGGGAAGTGCTTTTTTTGCGCCTCCTACCTGTTCGATAAGACCCTTCCCGAGAAACGGTTCAGGATCCGCCCCACCCGTGAGATTATCGAAGACATAGAGATCGGTGGAGAGCTTCACGGCAGGGAGATAGAGAAGATATTCCTGCTCGACTCGAACGCCATGATCATCAAGACCCCGGAGCTCTTGAAAGTCCTCGGAAAGTGTTATGCCGTTTTCCCGAATCTCAAGCAGGTTTCCGCCTACGCCTGCTGCCATGACATCCTCAGAAAGAAGGACGAGGAGCTGAGCGCCCTGCGGGAGGCCGGCCTGAATCTAGTCTTCATCGGCCTGGAAAGCGGGGACCAGGATGTCCTGGACCTCATGAACAAGGGTGTGAGCGTCCAGGGCCAGATCGACTCTGTGGTGAAGGCGAACAGGGCTGGCATCAAAACGTCCGTCACCGTGATCATCGGCCTCGGGGGCAGGAAGCTTTCCATGCGGCACGCGGTCAACACGGGGAAAGCCGCCGGGGCAATGAACCCGACCTATTTCTCAGCGCTGACCCTGATGGTCGTGCGGGGCTCCCCCTTGGAAGGGATGGTGAATAGAGGGGAGTTCGAGCTGGTCACGAACCCGATGGAAATTTTGAAAGAACTGCGCCTGATGATCGAGAACATCGACGCTCCCGGCCCCGTGGTGTTCCGCACAAATCACGCGTCCAATTACCTGCCCCTTCCCGGGACTCTTCCCCGTGATAAAGAGAGTTTGCTTGAGACCATTCAGGGCGCCATGGACGACCCAGCCCGGCTTCGCCCCGAGTACATGCGAGGTTTGTAACGGCCCCGTTCGAAACATCACAGATCGGCAGTCACCGTAAAGCATGCGCGAAGTACGGCGTGGTACCCGATTTGGACGAGTATGAACAGGGCGTCTTAAAGGCCTGCGGGGGTATTGCACTCCGCGCAACGGCTGCCGCCTTGGATCCCGGGATCGTATGTGACCTAACGAGAGGCTCGGCATTGGGGAAGGTTACGTTAGGGGACTCGGCTTGTTGAACAGCTTCGGCGACGCGGACGCCTGCCCGGTAAAAGAGGAAGTCTACCGCGTGGCCAAACGCTACAAGCTCAACGTCACGCTGGTGGCAGGGTCCTGGATGCGGATCCCTGAGGGGATCAATGCAGCCCGAAATCTGCTCTCCGAATTGCGCGAATCGGGAGAGATTACGGGCGGACCTCCGCCCTCCGGGAAACGTGATCGTTCCCGCTTCCTACAGGCGCTTGACAAGGCCGTCAACGAAATTCGTCGCCGGCAAACATGAACAAGGAGAAAGCTGCTGGACGAGGTGTGCGCAATTCGGAATGGACCATAGAAAGCGGGCTGACATCAAAATCGGGG
>JAWOJI010000505.1:0-2932 GCA_046481735.1 Desulfatiglandales bacterium
TCAGATTTGCTCGTTGGGATCAGCATATTATACGATATTATCTTTAATATTGTATCAATTGTCAACCGTAACCGAACCATAAACAGTAGGGATGAGCTTTATGCCAGCCGGCGGGAGGGGATAAACCCCTCCCCTACGTGCGCACCATCACGGTAGAATTTAAAAGAAACTGAGTTCATGCCACTGGAAGCGGAGCCCATGTAATGAGACTCCTGGTCGATGAGTGCACCGGACCCGCTGTGGCCTCTTGGTTGCGGGATCAGAATCACGACGTTTTCTCAGTTCAGCTTCTTCACTTTTGATGTCTTCGTAAGACGTCGCCAATCAGGACGGCACAGTAAAAAGAGCCAGATGCAAGGCGCGCGAATCCTGAGGAATGAGGCGTACATAGAAGTACGCCGCAGTGACGAAAGATGAAGCGCAACGCCGCAGATGGACTTTTTACGAAGCCGTCACTTTTCGCAGGCTCCTTCTTCTCCCGCCACTGCAACCTCCATCTTGCGCATTCTCATCCCCTCATGGTTTGCCAGGGCGAGGCCTGCCAAAAAGACCGGCAGGAAACACACCGCGTGCACAACGGCAGCGTAGGACAGAGCCGGCGCAGCCGGCACGCCGAAGAGCCCCAGGCCTAGCTGGGTCAAATAGTGGAAAGTTCCCACGTAGCCGGGAGAAGAAGGGACCACCACGCTGATCGTGGTGATGACAAGCAGTACGAGGGCCACGTACCAGGCCAGGTTGTAGACTTCTACAAAGTCAAAGGCGTAAAGGCAGAAGTGGAAAACCAGGCCGTAGCAAAGCCAGATGAGGACAGAGAGAACGGCCACAACAAGGTAGTCCACCCTGCGCTGCAAGGGAGCGATGCCGCTCAGGAATCGTCCTGCCCACGACAAGAGCTTTTCCGTGAGCCCCAAAGGCAATGGTTTGATGAAGAAGCGGAGGGCCTTGAGCGCTTGCGCTTCATGCTTTTTCGAGAGGGCGAGCGCTCCAAAAAGCAAGACCGCCCCCCCAAGCATCACGTACCCGCCGGCCACCACCCAGGATGGGAAGGGGTGAATCAACATCGAGACCCCAAGGAGGACGATCAGCGTAAAGACGTCGATGATTCGCTCAACCACGATCGTGGCAAAGGCGCACCCCATGGAGATCGGTCGTCTCCTGCTGAGCATGTGAGCCCTCACGAATTCCCCCAGATGGGCAGGCATGACCACGTTTGCAGCATAGCCGACCATCAGAGAGGAGAACAGGCTGCCCATGTCGAGGCGCAAGATCGGGTCCAGAAAGTAACGCCACCGCAAAGCCCGAAGGTAGTGGCTCAGGAAGACGATGAAAAGGGTTGGGAAAAGATACCAGTAGTTGGCCGAGCGAAAGGAGTGAGCCATCTGGTTGAAATCGACCTGCCGGAAGGCCAGGTAGATGAAGAGCGCGCTGAGGAGAATTCCGATGGCGGTTCTGAGGCTCTGTTTTCTGGATGCCATTGGAGGATTATACCATAGCGTTTCCGGGAGCCCACATGAAATCTGCTTTGGCGGATTCCGTGAATGGAGGCCGGATCTTTCTCACGCCCGCTCCCGTTGGTCTCTAGAGCCCACAGAGTTCTCAGAGACAACGATCTACAAGATATAACTCCCTTCGGGTTCAAATCCGAAATTTGACCGTCATACCAAGAAATGTTCTTAACAGAACCGTACTACTACCATAAGACTGCGACTGTTGAACAAGAAAAGATTCGTCGGTGCATCAGATCGTGATTGCGTAGTTTGGATGGTTTGGGGGCCGTGCCGGATCGGACAAAAAAAGAGGGTGTGAATCGTGAACCGAAACGCCACACCCTCGCCCTTGAATGGTTTAATGCCTTATGCCAGTTTGACGTTCACTGCAGCCGGGCCCTTCTTGCCCTGCTCTACGTCAAATGTTACCCTGTCCCCTTCCTTCAGCGTCTTGAAGCCCGATGAATTGATGCCGGAATAATGAACAAAAACATCCGGGCCGTCTTCCTGGGTGATGAAGCCATAGCCCTTTTGCTCATTGAACCACTTCACCGTTCCATTTGCCATAGTGACAACCTCCTTTCTCTCAAAATTTTTGGTTTCCACCTTCAGATTGCCACTCGTAACAAATGGACGATCCTTTGAAGCGAAACCTCTCCAGCAGCGGGTCCCCACCCTTGCTACTTAAAGACTTAATTTTATACAAAAAATTCCAACAAAATCAAGTTTTTTCTTTACTAGAACCCCTCTTGCCGCGTGTTTTTCCTTCTGAACAGATCAGAACAACACCTTGCCGAAAAGGCCTGTTGCATATTGTCATCCCGTTGCGGTTTAGCTCCTGCATGGCCCGCAACGTCCCGGGCGGGCAAGGCCCGCCCCATCTCTCAACTTGGCGCCTCTTTTCAGAAAGGCGCCCCTACGCGCCGAAGCCTCTGACGATGGCGTCGAGCATGGGCCCGAGATCCGGAATCTTGAAAACAAGGATCAGGCAAATCAGGAGCGCGTAGATACAAAGAGCTTCCAAGAGAGCGAGGCCGATGATCATGGTGGTCATGATCTTGCCGCCTGCTTCCGGGTTCCTGGCCGTTCCCTGGAGGGCGCCGTTGATGGCATAGCCCATGCCAAGCCCTGTGAAGGCCGCGGCAATCGCGATACCGAAACCGGCCGCGGAAGCGATGGCGACAAAGGCCCGAAGCCCTTCGGCCTGAGCAGAGGGATCCGCAGCAAGAGCGATGGATGTCATCGCGAAAAACGCTCCCATACCCAATACAGTCATCACACCTTTTTTCAACATAGCAACCCCCTTCTTATTTGTTCTTTTTTTTCTGATCAACAGATAATAAGCAATATGGTCTCGGGCACGCGCCCGTTCTTCATTCCTGACGCCCGCCCCCCATGCCGTCAATGAGCCTCCTCCATGGCGCCTGCAAAGTAGATCGTGGACA
>JAWOJI010000133.1:0-6800 GCA_046481735.1 Desulfatiglandales bacterium
GTCCTTTCGCAAGCCCTCCGATTGCGGGGTTGCAGCTCATGGCGGCGATGTGGTCGAGATTGATCGTGAGCAGAAGGGTGGGGTGACCCATGCGGGCCGCAGCCAGGGCTGCTTCGCACCCTGCGTGCCCCCCACCCACCACGATGACTTCATAGTGTTTGTCGAAGACAGGCATGGGGAAGAAGGTACACGGCGTACGGCGCACGACGCAAGGAAAAAAGAAAAAGGCGTAAGGCTCAGGGCGCAAGGCGCAGGGCAGAAGTGAAAAAAACCTTGCGCCCTATTCGTGAGAGCGCTTCCCGGCAGGTTTTTCCGGCGCCGTTATCTTTGTGAAAAGTTGAAAGGATCTCTCAATATTATCGATTCTTCCCGACCCGGGCCCACGGAGACAATGGAAAAAGGTACGCGGATGGTTTCTTCAATGGCTTTGAGATAGTCCCTGGCCGCCCCGGGTAACTGCTCCCATGTTCGCACAGGGGAAAGGTCTTCCTCCCATCCCGGAAGATCGACATACACGGGTTTGCAGCGCGCGAATTTCCTGAGGCTCGACGGCTTGGATTCAATGCGCTCCCCGTCCAGCTCGTACGCTACTGCGATTCTGAGTTTGTCCAGGCCGGTGAGCACGTCCAGTTTGGTGATGCTCAAGCTGGTCAGGCCGTTGAGTCGAGCCGAGTCTCTGACAATCGTCAGGTCCAGCCACCCGCATCGCCGTCTCCGCCCTGTGGTGGCCCCGAACTCGGCTCCTCTTTCCTGCATGTAGTTGCCGGTTTCATCCTGAAGCTCAGTTGGGAAAGGCCCCGCTCCCACGCGAGTGGTGTAAGCTTTAACGATGCCGATGGTGTGATGAAGTTTGTCGGGTCCGATCCCGGCGCCGCTGCACACCGCACCGGATGTAGGGTTTGAAGAGGTTACGTAGGGGTATGTCCCATGATCCACGTCAAGCTGGGTGCCCTGAGCCCCTTCGAAAAGAATCTGTTTTCCTCTCTTGATAGCCTCATCCAGTTCTAAGGACACCTCGGTGATGTAGGGTTTGAGGATCTCTCCCAAAGCCAGATACCTTTCGCACATGGGATGGAACTCGAGAGGCTCTGCCTTGAACCACCGGGTGAGGAGAAAATTCTTTTCCTCCAGGTTGTTCCTCATGGTTTCTCTGAGCGTCTCCGGTTCGAGAAGGTCCACCATTCGAATTCCTGTTCTTGCCGCCTTGTCTTCATAGCATGGTCCGATGCCGCGACCTGTGGTCCCGATTTTCTCGCTGCCCTTCGCGGCTTCCCTGGCCACGTCAAGAGCCCTGTGGTAAGGCATGATGAGATGGGCTTTTTCGCTGAGGGCGAGGTTCTCTGGGCTGACATCAACGCCCTGCTCCCGGAGATCTTCCATCTCTTCCAGAAGAACCTCGGGATCGACAACCACGCCGTTTCCGATCAGGCACTTTTTCCCCTTGTGGAGAATCCCCGATGGGATGAGGTGGCAGATCGTTTTACGGCCGTTCACCACAAGGGTGTGGCCCGCATTGTTTCCCCCCTGAAACCTCACCACCATGTCGGCGCCGGCAGTGAGGTAATCCACCACCTTGCCCTTGCCTTCATCGCCCCACTGGGTGCCTATGACGACCACATTTGCCATGTGCGCTTGCTCCTGAAGACGATTTTTCCCCGAATCAAACATGCCAAAGGCGACCCGGCTGCGAGATCGGAAGAAGAATCCGGGCCAGGGCGCCCATAATCCGGAAAACAGGAAATCATGAAATTCTTTGGTATCCGAAAGCCTGAATCTTGTCAACGGGTTTATGGCCGGAACCGATGCTCTGGCTTACAAATCCCTGGTTCATCCTTGTCATGGGGGAAAGGATTGTTACGTTATGAGTCAATTCAGATCGAGAAAAGGAGGGAAAGGGTATGGAAATGCCGTCGGAGCTCATCAGGAAAGAGATCTATGGAGGCTGGAAGCAATTCGTCGAAAACCTGGAAAAGTCTTTGGAATTGCTGGAAAAGGAAATTGATTTCACGTCCAAGATGCAAAACGCCTGCACTCTGGAGTGGTGCCAGCTGACGGAGCAAACTTTTGATGAAATCAGCAATGCGCTTTTTTCAATCAGCGAACCGTCGTGGGCGTCCGATGAGGACTCGAAGAAACTTAAGGCTCTCAAGAAGAGGGTCCACGATGTGTACGCGAAGTACAAATCGGCCGCCGGGGTTTAAGGCAGACCTGTGATCGTTCATTAAAGACAAAGTGATGACGGGCGGGGGAAGAGGAAGCCCGTGCTCCTTGATTGCGGGTTTCCTGAAATTTTTTCGTCAGGGGAAAGGGACGAAGGATCGCCATCCACACATTCCTTTTTGGCGGACTTGGGATTTTGTGATACCATGGGCGGGAAGATCTGATTCATCAGGGGGCTGATATGGCGACCCTCATCAACAGAAACAGGCGGAAGATTCGGGACGCCGTGGATTTTCTGAACAGGAATCGCCGCCCCGTCACGATCACACTCGATGGCGACGAGAAGCCTTTCACGTCCAAGATCATCAAAGCGGAGCACGGCGGTGAAACCTTCCCACGACCCGAAGGGTTAGAACGATACATCCTGGTTGAAATGCTCTCCCCTGAAAAAGGGAATGAGCTCATTCGTGCTTCCAAGCTTATTCGGGTCGGATTTTCCCTTGGAAAGTCCGACTGCGAGTTCTCTTCCCGCTACATCAGGAAGAGCGTCGCGTCCCCCTATTATGGTCACATCGTCTCCTACCCGGAATGCATCAACATCATGGACAGAAGGAGGCATAACCGCTACGAGATCGAAAGCTCGAAGGCGCCTCTCTTCGTCAACGCAAGGCTCACCGTGCGAACCGGACAGCTTCATAACGCGAGTTACGACCTGAAGGTTTTTGACATCTCGGAGAACGGCGTGGGGGTTCTTTTGGGAGAAGACATGCAGCGTCTGCTCAGAGATGTCGACTTCGGGTGCAGGCTTGAAGAGGTCGAGTTGCTGGCGCCATGGACGACCGTCAAGTTGGCCGGCACGGTGAAGCACAAGTCCAGGATCCACGAAGGCAGGTACGGGGGTTGCTGCGTTCTGGGCATTCAACTGGACGAAAACCTTGAGCGTTTTGTGTGACGGGCGGGTCCGCATCCCCCAGCCATCATGCGAGCAATAGATCGTTAGGCCGAGTTGTTCAAGCGATGATCCCAGTCGAACTCTTTTGAGGTGACCACGTGCTCCATTCTCCGGATCCGGCGGTCCAGGTAGTCATGTCTTCTTTTTAACCGATCCACGGCCGCCCTTCGGGAATGCACATAGTCATCATAGAAGTCTTTTTCCCCGGTGGCCCGGGGAGGCACGGCAGGCTCAGGTTTCATAAGCAAGGCTGCGGCAAAGTAAACGGCGCCCATGGGCCAAAATCCCGTTACAAACAAGAGAATGAGGGTGATTGTCCTGGTCCAGAAAACGGACAGATCGAAGTGATCGGCCACCCCTTTGCACACGCCCATGATCATGCCTTGCCGTGAGCGGTAAATCCTTCCATTCAGAACTCTCTCAAATCTTCTCATCGTCCCTATTCCTTTCTTTCCTGTTCGAGGAGGATCGTCTCAAGGGCCTCCACCCGCTTTTCCATTGCAGAGAGGCCCTGGTAAATCTGCTGAATCATTCGGGCTTCCTCAGCCTCTGTGTTCCGGCTCTTTCGGGTAAAGCCCCCTTTGAGAATCCGGATGGCCATGAGGATCGTGCTTCCCACGATGGCCAGAGCCAGAACAATGCCGCCGAAAACGATTGCCACGATGAGTACGCTGTTCATGGTGAAAAGATCTCTCCTTTCCCGGGAACTTCTCGAATCAAGAAGGCGTATCCCTAGGAAACGGGCGCCTTCATGCTGGTTTTTAAAGTTTGTAGTTCTTTTTCTATCTCTGCGTCAACCACAAGTTCCTCAAACTGCTCGTCCAGGACAGGTTTTCTCCCATAATTCACGAGATCAGCCTCCGCTTCCATCCTTTCGATTCGATTCTCAAATTCCTCGAATTTGACAATCGCCTCAGAAGTTTCAATGCGGCGGATATCCTCCTGGGCTTGCCGCTTCTTGCCCGCATGAATGTGCCGGTGGATGAGTACGCGCTGTTTTTCTCTGGCAGCGCGGAGCTTGTCCTCGAGCTGGCGAATGTCTTCCTGGTACTGGTCCACCAATGCGTTCATCTCCCCGAATTCCTGTTCCAGGCCGGCAACCCTTTCCGTGTATCTTCGTTTCTCAAGAAGCGCCTCTCGGGCCAGATCATCCCGCCCCCTGCTCACCGCCAGCGAGGCCTTCCGTTCCCATTTGCTTGCCTGGCTCTGCGCTTCCATCATTTGACGGTGCACCCTCTTGTTGTTCGCCATCACCCCTGCGCAGGAAGCCTTGATTTCAACCAGCGTGTCTTCCATTTCCCGGATCATGAGGCTGATGAGCTTCTCAGGATCTTCTGCCCTGTCCAACATGGCATTGATGTTGGAACTGATGATGTCTCGAAAGCGTGTGAAAATCCCCATTTCAGCACCTCCCTGTTCTATTTGCCCCTCCTTTGTGCAGATCCTGTGCCATCCACCCATATTGCTGAATGTATAGTATTTTCGATTGGTAAGACCGGGTTGCCGTTTGACGGGATAGACCTTCTTTGCTAGTATATGGCGAAATCAACATTGGAACGGTAATTTTTGCCATGAACAAGAAAAGGGAACCGCAAAAACACCGGATCGGCAGCGCGTATCCTGCAGATATCCCGGAAGCGCTGGGCGAGTCCGGTGCTTTCATAAAATTCTGCGAAAACCTATCCAGGGTTGCGCCGATCGAGCGCCCTGTATTGATCATCGGAGAAAGAGGGACCGGAAAGGAACTGGCGGCTTCGAGACTCCATTTTCTCTCGAAGAGGTGGCAGGGTCCGCTGGTGGCGCTCAACTGTGCGGCTCTCACTCCTTCATTGATTGAAACGGAACTTTTCGGCTATGAAAAAGGGGCTTTTACCGGTGCTGTGGAAAGAAGGCCGGGCCGGTTTGAAACTGCAGACAAAGGCACCCTGTTTCTTGATGAAATAGGGAGCATCCCCATGGAGGTTCAGGAGAAAATCCTTAGAGTCGTTGAGTATGGTTCTTTCGAGCGGGTGGGCAGTTCCAAGCCTGTGGAAGCAGATGCCCGAATCGTGGCAGCAACCCACGCGGATTTGCCGGCCCTGGCATTGGAAGGCCGTTTCAAGCAGGACCTGCTGGATCGGCTGACTTTTGAAGTGCTCTTTCTGCCTCCTTTGCGGGAAAGAAGAGGCGACATCATGCTTCTTGCAAACCATTTTGCAGCCAAGATGGCCTTTGAAATGGGGCGCACAGAAGTGCCTCGATTTACCGGCGATGCCGCTGCGGCGCTGGAATCCCATTCTTGGCCGGGAAATGTGAGGGAATTGAAGAATGTGGTGGAGCGCGCGGTGTACCGGTCCGATTCCCCCCTGGTCAGGGAAATTGTCTTCAACCCCTTTGCATCGGGAACCACCCCGTCGGCGAGCGTCCCTGCTGAGACGGCGAAGCCCTTTGGCCGCGGGCGAAAAAAGGCCTTCAAGGAGGCCGTGGAAGAGTTGGAAATCCGGCTCTTGAAGGAGGCTCTCGAAAAGGTCAGATTCAACCAGCAAAAAGCGGCGAGAAGCCTTGGCCTCACGTATCATCAACTGCGCGGGATCGTCCGGAAATACAAAGAGAAGGGGGTTCTTGACTGAGCGGAGGTTCTTGTTCAGTATGAAACTTGAGTGTCCCTGTTCTTGGACCCTGTCCGAGGTGCGAGCAGTCCGGGATGTGGGAGAATTTCTTTTGCCCTGCTTGCTTCGGCAGGGGACGCGTTGAGGAAGAAAGGCAGTTTGCCTTGAGCGTTCCGCCCCGCATCGTCGACGGCACAAGAATCAGCCTTTCCCTGGAGGACATCGGGCTCAGGGATGTGCAGGTCCACATTCTTGTCAGCGTGAGCGCTTATGCAGAAGAGGGGGAATGGTAAAATCTCAGTCCTTTGGAACGCCTTGACTTGATTCAGGATCGTTTTATTTTTTGAGTGAAAAATGAATTTTTACCAGCAAGGAGGTGAGGTCTTATGTCCGGTCTTATACCATGGCGGGGCGAAGTCGAACGACTTAGAAACGAGATGGAACGACTCTACGGCCGTTTTTTTGACCTGAGGCCTTTCCAACGGGTAGAGGAAGGCGACTGGGTTCCTAACTTGGATGTCTCCGAGACATCCAAGGAGGTCATTGTTCAGGCTGAAATTCCCGGGATGGAGAGCAAGGACATCAATGTTTCCCTGGAAGGCGGCATGTTGACGATTAAAGGGGAACGCAAACGTGAGCACGAGGAGAAGGATGAGAATTTCCACAGGATCGAGAGAAACTATGGATCCTTTTACCGATCCATTCGCCTTCCCGCCGATGTGGATCCCGAAAACGTGAAAGCGACCTACAAGAAAGGCGTTCTGAAGATCAACCTGCCAAAGACGGAAAAGGAAACGGGCAAGAAGATCGAAGTCAGCGCAGGTTGACAACAGGCAAACGAGAAAAGCAAAGCGGTCCGGAGGCCCGCTTTGTGTTTGTCAATTCGCCAGCGGGATCGTTGCCTTGAATACCTGGAAATGTTTTTCGATGGCTTCGGAATTGGGACCCCAAAGGTCAAGGAACCGGACGCCGATGCCGTTTCCTGTCGTGTGAGCGACCTGGCCTGTGACGGTCATAATCCGTTTCTCCAGGGGCAAGCGCGTAACGATTTCCACCCGGTCGCCTTCCTTGAAGCCGCGGGGTTGCCCCACTTCAACAAA
>JAWOJI010000148.1:0-3612 GCA_046481735.1 Desulfatiglandales bacterium
CTCCTCTTGGTCCTGACCCAGAGTCACCCGGTGTTCCTTGAGCCTGAGCAATTCCTTTTCCTGAACGATCACTCCTTCCTGGGTCAAGCTGTTGACCAGAAAATTGAATAGCTTGGGGTTGCTCGAACCCACAGTCTTTGATCGAAGTTCTTCCTTGAGAAGGCCGACCTTCAAGGGAAAATCCTGATGATATCGGGTCAAGGTTCCTAAGATCTCCTCCTTGGCCTTCTCATAGTAGTCGGCCTGAATAAACACGGACTTTTCCTTGTCATACTGGATAATTTTTCTCTGGGCCTGCAGGGTCCTCACGATCTCATCCAGTTTCCGTTTGCTCGCATTGGTCAGGAAGGGAAGTTGGGCTTCTTCCGTCCCTGCAAATTGGCCTGCAGCGATATACTGCTCTGTGACCTCACTGAGGCTGCCGGTGCTGAGCACCTTCAATTCAGCAAGGGCGGACTCGGAAAAGCGCTTCTTTTTCTGCGGCAGGGCGTTGAGAATCTCACCACCCCCTATGGTTCTGATCGGGGAATAGCTCCTGAGGACATAGCGATCATGGGACATGGCGGCTATGGGCTCCTCGAGCCGGATCTCTGCAAAGCAGGTCTGCCCCGGAGTCAATTCATCCCTGTCCAGCAGAACAATTGTGGAAATGATCTCTGCAGTGCCGGTGTGAAAGCGCACCACGGACCGGTTCTTCACCTTTCGCGGGGCGCTTGGGAGGAGATGGAAAACCACGTCAAGGATGCGGGTCGAACGGAGCGAGTTCTTGGTGGCCACCACATTGCCCCTCTCCAGTTCCTCCTTTTCCAGGCCCTGGAGATTGATCGCGGTTCGGAGTCCTGCGCTCACCTCTTTGACTTCCTTGTTGTGAACCTGGATGCCCCGGATCCGGGACTCCAGTCCCTGAGGATAAATGGTGACCTCGTCGCCGGTCTTGATCGATCCCGATATCGACGTTCCCGTAACAACAGTGCCGAAACCTTTCATAATGAAGACGCGGTCAATCGGGAGGCGAAAGAAGTTGCCCGCCTCCCTCTCCGGCACTTCCTTCACCATGGTGTCAAGAAGTGCGATAAGGTCCTGAAGACCCTGGCCCGTCACTGCGGAAACTTCCATAATCGGTACATCAGCCAAAAAGGTGCCGCTGAGAAAGGTTGAAACATCCTCTCTGACAAGGTCGAGCCACTCCTGGTCCACCATGTCCACCTTTGTGAGCACCACGATTCCTCTCTTGACGCGAAGGAGCTGGCAGATCTCGAGGTGCTCCCGCGTCTGCGGCATGACTCCCTCGTCCGCGGCGATAACCAGCGCCACAATGTCAACGCCCGTGGCCCCTGCAACCATGTTCTTAACGAACTTCTCATGGCCCGGCACGTCGACGATGCCCAGCACTTGACCGCCGGGCAGGCTCAAATGGGCGAATCCCAGTTCGATGGTGATTCCCCGCTCCTTTTCCTCCTTGAGCCGGTCCGTGTCGATGCCGGTCAGGGCCTTGATGAGGGTGGTTTTCCCGTGATCGATGTGACCGGCTGTTCCGAGAATGACTTGTTTCATTGTTTTACCCATTGCAGGCCCAAGGCCGCAAACGAATGAAATCTGCCAAGGCAGATTTCATTCAGGAATCGAAATCATTATAACTACATAGAGGGAATCCGCCACCCTGTCAAGGCGAATGGCCTTTATTTTGGATTGGTCGTCCCATCCCAACCCTCCAGAATCTTTAAAGAAGATCCTGAAAAATTCAGCAGTGTCCGTTGAGAGGACAAGATAATTCCATCATTTCAGATAAATGGCGCATGATCAGGAAAGGTGGCAGTCTCAATGAAAATGAGTGAAAAGACTCGCTCTCCTGACCACTGACAACGGACAAAGGACGACCGGCACCATCAAAGTTTCTATTGACCCGGCAAAGTGGTTTTGATAGTAGTAATAATCATATTATTCTTCCCCGGTAGCTCAGCAGGTAGAGCGGGTGGCTGTAGAATGCAGCTTCCACGAGAAATCGTGGTTGAAAAATCGGGTGAATTCAGGGAAGCCTGCCCTCCAACGAAATTGGAGAATGGTAATCCTGAGCCAAGCCCTGAATGGTCGTTGTTCAGGGAAGGTGCAGAGACTAGAGCTTCGGCTCGTACTCTCCAGGCAAAGCCCGGAGGGGAAGCGCCCGACACCCTCAGCCCATTTTTGGGACGGGTGATGAGATAGTCCAAGCCTGGTAGAAATATCAGGGCACTTGTAACCACTTGGTCGGCGGTTCGAGTCCGTCCCGGGGAGCCATTTCGACGCGTTCAGGGGCATACCACTCACGTGGATGCCCCTTTCACTTGCTCAAGGCCTCAGGCCGGGATTTGCCCCTGGGTCGGACCAAGCGAAGTGGTTGTATTTGGGAAGAAAGAGCTTTAGGATGGGGCTGTTTTAGGCCTTAGAATGATATTTTCGGTCCTGAAAACATCATTCTAAGGACTCTTTTTTTTTGGCGGTAAGACAGTTTCATGCCCTTCCAGGAGAAATTCCCTTTCCCGCATGATCCAGAGAAAGATTCAAGGGCGCGTCCCTTGCCCGAGTCCTTCACCCTTATTCTCACCATCGGCCATTCTACCCATTCCATGGAGGAATTTATCGGCCTTCTTCTGGCCCACGGCGTAAAGCGCCTTGTTGAGGTGCGCTCTTTCCCTCGCTCACGGTGCAATCCCCGATTCAAACTTGATCTCCTTCTCGGCACTCTGAAGCAGGTCGGGATTGATACCGCCATATGCCGGGGTGGAAGGAACGAAGGTTGACTATCCGGCAGTTTCCGTGTGGGAAGGAAAGAGCGGAGGATTCGTCTCGTCATTCATCTTCTGCGGTATTGCTTCCGTAGGCGGTCTGAACGGCCAGTTCCATTCGAGCGATCTCTTCATCCGACAGGTAATCGAAGCGGCTTTCGCGTTTCCGTGCTGATAGGCACCCGTTATTTTGAAGGCAGAAGCGAATGAAGAGGTCGATCTCCCGGTCAGGCATATCCACAATCTCTTGGATGGCTTTTTTGGTCTTGTCGTAGTTCACAAGGAACGCCAATTCGCTGGCCAGTTCGGTCTCGATGGTCTGTTCAATGAAACGGAAAAGCGCTTCCGCCTGGGGTGTCATATCGATATAACGGTACCATAAGGCCGTATCATTATGAACGGTCATGCGGCCGTCTTCATCGAGAGAGTATTCCACCAGTGGCATGACCTGCCGGGAGAACGCTTCTAAAGAAGCTTCATAGTCGGCCGGATTTTTCAGCATGGTCGCCGAAATGGGGAACATAACACCATCCGGTGTAAAGCTGCGCCGTGCAAGAATGTTGTGGATTAGGAAGCGGTGGATTCGACCGTTGCCGTCCTCGAAGGGGTGCAAAAAAACGAATCCATAGGCGATGCCGGCGGCGTGAATCACTGCGGACACGCCTCCTGTTTTCATACGATCGTGGGCGGATGTCAGGCCTTCCATCATCTCTTCAAGATCGCCAGGTTTCGGGCCCACGCAATGGATTTTCTCCTTTTGCCAGGCGACCGTCTCGCCTACGTAGCTCTGAGTCGATCGGTAACCGGAATCTCGAAAGCGCGCATCGACAATACGGTTCTTTATATCGAT
>JAWOJI010000207.1:0-2703 GCA_046481735.1 Desulfatiglandales bacterium
AAGATGTATTCGCCCTTTTCAGATGCGTTTCCAGAAGGATCAAACTTTGTCCTATAGGTCCGGACCAACATTTTAGCCTGTGTTACGTGGAGGATATTGTAAGAGGAATCCTGTTGGCTGTTGAGACTCGGACAAAGAGCGGAGAAATTCTTTTTCTCTCTGACGGCAACGACTACCGGATGGAGGAGATCGGCAATGTCGTTGCACAGGCCATGGGGATAAGGGCCTTCCCAATTCGTGTTCCCAAACGGATGCTGTTGGGCATTGCCCGGTTTTCAGAATATCTCTCCAAAGTTGTTGGGAGGCCTTTGCTGCTTAACAAAGACAAAGCAGAAGAAATGATCCAAAAAAATTGGGTTTGTGATATCACAAATGCCAAAACCCTCCTAGGCTTTGAACCAAGAGTTCCACTGTCGGAGGGCGCCAGGTTGACCTTTGAATGGTACAAGAAAGAAAGATGGCTGTGACATAAAAAAGGCGTGATTCTATGGACCTCTTTGAAAAGTGCGCAAGGGCCACGGAGTATCAATCCGGATTGAAGCGAAGCGGCCACTATTTCTTATTCCGGAAACTCGAATCCCCGCAGGATTCCGAGGTGGTGGTGGACGGGAAAAGAGTGATCATGGCCGGTTCCAACAATTACCTTGGTCTAGCCAACGACCCCCGAGTGAAGGAAGCAGCGATCAAAGCCATTGAAAGATATGGTACCGGCTGTGCCGGTTCACGGTTTCTGAACGGGAATCTTGATGTCCACGAAGAACTGGAAAGGAAGCTGGCGAGGTTCTTGCGCAAGGAAGCTGCTCTGATCTTTGCAACCGGCTACCAAACCAATTTGGGAGCGATCTCTGCTCTTGTGGGTCGAAACGATATTGCCATTATCGATATGTATGATCATGCAAGCATTATGGACGGCTGCCGCCTATCCTTCGGCGAGGTCAAGAAATACCGGCATGCCGACATGGACGCTCTTGAAAAAGCTCTCGAAGGAACCAAGGGAAAAGACAAACTGATCATTGTCGATGGCGTCTTCAGCATGGAAGGCGATATTGCCGATCTGCCTGCCATTGTGAAGCTGGCCAACGCCTACGGGGCTAGGCTCATGTTGGATGACGCCCATGGGGTCGGCGTTCTTGGAAATGGAGGGCGCGGAACTGCGGAGCATTTCGGCCTGGAAAACGAAGTGGATCTTATCATGGGAACCCACAGCAAATCCCTTGCCGCAATCGGCGGCTTTGTCGCAGGTGGGGCGGACGTGATCAGTTGGATCAGACACGTCGCTCGCTCGATGATGTTCAGTGCCAGTCTTCCCCCCTCCCTGGTAGCGTCGGTGAGCACCGCTTTGGACATCATTGAAGAACAGCCCGAGTTGAGGGACCGGCTGTGGAGAAACACGCACAAGATGTTGAAAGGATATCAAAAACTCGGGTTTGATACAGGCAAAAGCCAAACTCCGATCATTCCCGTCCTTATTAAAGATACCATGAAAACCTACGAGATGTGCAGGCTCCTCTTCGAAAACGGGGTCTTTGTCAATGCGGTCATTAGCCCCGCAGTCCCCCAAGGGCGGGAACTCCTAAGGACAAGCTGCATGGCGACCCACACGGAGGAGCAGTTGGATCAGATCCTAGCTGCTTTCGAAAAGGTGGGAAGACAGGTGGGTGTGATCTGACGAAAACGGATAAAATGACGGCATTTTAATCTTTCCTTCCTATAGGATCGGTGCAGCAAGTTTGAGACCGGAGTGAACATTCATGGCTACAACATTGGACAGGCTCAAACAACTTTTTGTGACTCACTTTGATTACAACGTTGAGCAAGTTACGGCCACAACGACGCTGGAAAAGCTAGGCCTCGATTCTCTTGATCTCATCGAATTCCTGTTTGATATCGAAAATGAATTCAATATAAGAATTCCTGACCAAGAATTTAGGGTGAGAACTATACAGGACATGGTGGATGCCGTGGACCGCTTCATCTCGGAGCAAAACGCAGGGTCTTCAATCCATCCTTAATCTCAAGATGATCGCGGAGATTTAATTTATATGAAACGGAGAGTGGCCGTCACAGGACTGGGCATTATTTCCCCTTGTGGAAACAATATCGATGCCTTCTCGGTCAATCTCATGGCCGGCAAGTCCGGAGTCAGAAAAATCTCGTCCGCCTATTCAAACCTACTTTCCGTGAAAATTGCCGCTGAAGTCGATTTTGATCCTTTGGACTATTTCACCAAGAGGCAGGTGTCCACCATGGACCGTGTCAACCAATTCGCCTTGGCTGCGGCATCTCAAGCTTGGAAGGATTCAGAACCAGCTCTCGACGCTAAAGAGAAAGAGCGGGCGGGGGTGTATATCGGTTCGGGCATGGGTGGAGGAAACACCATTGAGGATTTGTACGATCAGCTATTTAAGCATAACGCCGACAGGGTAAAACCGCTCACGGTGCTCATGGTGATGAATAACGCTTCTGCCTCCCATATATCGATAGAGTACGGTTTCTCAGGGCCCTGTCTGACACTGTCAACTGCCTGTGCTTCCTCGGCAAACGCCATTGGGGAAGCTTTCCGGCAAATCAGAGATGGATATGTGGACGTGATGCTCGCCGGAGGGGCGGAGGCTTTTTTGACCTATGGAGGTTTCCGAAGTTGGGAATCTCTCAGGGTGCTCGCCGTCGAAGACCCGGAGGATTCATCAAAGTCCTGCAAAC
>JAWOJI010000210.1:0-4824 GCA_046481735.1 Desulfatiglandales bacterium
TCCGCACAGGTGCATTCCCTGACTGATCAAGTCGACCCAAATCTCGCGAAGTTGTCTGCGGACCAGGCGGTTGCAGAGTTAAACAGAAGGCTGCGACGCGCCCTTGAGGCGAACACTCGTCTCCAGGAGTTCCAGTCCCAGTTGGAAGGAGAGGAGCAAGACCTGGAGGCTGCCAGGGACAAGATCGAGGAGATCCATTCTAAGCTTTCTGTGATGTGCAAGGAGGCAGGCTGCTCACACCACGAGGAACTGTCGGTCGCCGAGGCTCGTTCTGAAAGGAAGGAGAATATCGAAAATGAACTGCGCGAACTGGGCACACAGCTTAGGAAACTCAGCGCGGGCTCGACGATCGAAGCTTTTGTCGAGGAAGCCGGTCGAGTTGACCCGGATGCTATCGAAGGACGATTGGAACGGATCGATGAGGAAATATCTCTGCTGACGGAGGAGAAATCCCGTCTTGATCAAACGATCGGCGAGGAAAAAAACGAGCTCACCAAGATGGACGGGAGTGCGAAGGCTGCGGAACTTGCTGAGGAGATCCAGCGGATTCTGGGGCGCCTGGAGACGGATGTGGAGAAGTATGCGCGTCTCCGAATTGCGTCCGTGGTGCTTGCTCAGGCCATCGAAAGATACAGGGAGAAGCACCAGGGACCGGTCCTCAGGCGAACCAACGATCTTTTCTCGCGGCTCACCCTGGGTTCCTTCCAGGGGATAAGGGCGGAATTCATGGACCAGGGCGCCCCCGTCCTTGTCGGCGTTCGGCCGGACGGGAGGGAGACCGTGGGCGTGGAGGGCATGAGCGAGGGAACCACGGACCAACTCTACCTTGCTCTCCGGCTTGCAAGTCTTGAAACCTACCTGGAAGCCAACGAGCCGATGCCGTTCATTGTCGATGACATCCTGATCAAGTTTGACGACGAGAGATCACGTGCGGCTTTGGAGATCATGGGGGAGTTGTCGAGAAAGACCCAGGTCATTTTTTTCACACACCATCGCCGTCTGGTGGAGATTGCCAAGACAATCATGGATTCTAAAATTCTTTTCACACACGATCTGGGTGCTGTGAGAGCCGCCGGGTGAAGCGTGCTTCCGCCCGGCCGACACAACGTCCTTCCCATCGGATCCGGAGGAAATCCTGCAACTCAATCATCGATTCCCGGAAGGAGGCTCGGAACGGCCCGGGGCGTTTAGCAGTTCGACCGGCCCATAGAGCTCGGTTTCTTCTGAAGCGCTTGGGGGAGACAGAAGCTCCACGGGTTCGAACAACGCTTCGTCTGCCGGATCCCTTTGAGGGCGAAACGGCTCGGTCCTAGGAGCTCTTTTCGGTGTGGTTACAGAGAGGAGATGTTCTCGGGGCATCGCCTTCCTGGTCTTCAGCAGTCCGTCGGGTATGACGATCCTGTCGCCGATCGTGATGCTGCGTGGGTTCAGGCCGCCATTCGCCTGGGATATTTCCTGCCAGTTGGCCTGGGAGCCGGTGTACCAAAGTGCGATGTGGGAGAGGGTCTCTTTAGGCCAGCGCACCTCATGAGTGTAGGGCTCCGGTTGCGGAAGCGGTTGCGGCTCCGGGGCTGGAGTTTCCTCCTGTAACGTCGGTGGCGTGGGAACGGTCTCGCTTGGGAGCGGCAACGGCTCAGGTTGTCTTGGAACCGCGACGCACTGAGCCAGGAGTCCGATAAGGAGAAAGCTCAAAAAGATGATTCGCCTCATGACCGATCTCCCGAGCCTCCCGTGACACGCTTCAGAAGCTCGCGCGCTTTTTGGTTGTTCGGATTGGCTTCCAGAGCCTTTCTCAGGCTCTCGACGCTTGCTTCCCTTTTCCCCAACTTGTCCTGAACCACAGCCAAGTTGAATAACGCCTGGTCCAGAAAGGGTGGGGAAAGCTCGATTGCCCGCGCGAACGACTCTTCTGCAAGATCATAGTCGTTTTTGGCAGCGTAAAGGAAACCGAGGTTGAAAAATAGCCCCGGCATCTCAGGACTCAAATCCGCCGCTTTTTGATACGCCTGCAGGGCCTTGCCGTATTGCTTCCCAGCCGTGTGCACTTTCCCCAGAAGGAGAAGAGCCTTAAGGTTCTCGGGGTCCGCCGATACCGCCCTGTCGAGAAGCTCTTGCGATGCGATGACGTCTGTTCCAGCGAGTATCTCCGCCTGGCTCACAAGGGCATCGAGGTAGAGATCCTTCAGCCCCGGTGGGGTCGATGCGTTGTCGGCCATAAACTTTTCTGAAAGCTCGATCGCCCCTTTGAAATCCTTGCGCCGGACGGCATCCTCCACGGAATCGAGCGCGCTTGGCTTTGCCTCGCCGGCCGTATCATTTCCTTTCTCTCCATCAGAAAGGGAGGCGAGCGCCTGGGGTTCGGGAAGATCCTTTTGCAGAGCACTTGGGGGTGCGATGACCGCGCCCATCTCAGGCCCTTCACTCCGGCCTGCGGTTGTTTCGGTAGAAAGGACTGTTGTCGTCGATCCGAAGGAAGGTGATTGAACCACGGGGGGAGCATTTGCAGATGTGACGGATTCTGCCCTGTCGGGTCTGGAGAGGAGATCAGTCCGGAAAACGACCGTGAGGGACAAGATCAGGAGGACAGGGCAGGCCCACATGACCCAGTACAGAAGCGATTTCGCCCTCAGCCCGGACCCGAGTGACCGGGGCCTGGGAGAATCCTCTCTCGCGCTGCTTCCGGATTCGCGGAGAGGCTCCGGTTCGGGCTCCTCTCCCTGTTCAAGGTTTTCGGGGGGGCGGCGCAGAGATTCATCGTGCTCGCCCGGAAGAAGCATTTCCCGTCCACACCCTTTTACAATGCCTGGTGTGATTTTTCGTGACTCCTTCACATAACCGCTCAGAAGCGCATGATCACAGAGGATGTTGATGACTCGGGGGTAACCACGGGAGAGCCGATAAATTTCCCGAACGGCCGCTTTGGAAAAAAGCTCTCGATTTGTGCCGGCAACTCTCAACCTGTGGCGGATATACTCTCCTGTCTCTTCCTCCGACAGGGGTTCCACCCTGGAAATCAGGGTGATTCTCTGCCGGAGCGCGCGGCATTGATGAGAAGTGAGTGTCTCGTTGAGTTCATCCTGGCCGACCAGGAAGATGCTGATCAGCTTTCTTTCAGGCAGCTCGATGTTGGAAAGAAGGCGGATCTGCTCCAAGAGATCCGTGTTCAGCGTGTGCGCCTCGTCTATGATGAGCAGGACGTATTTGTTCTCGGCGTACTTTTCGTTCAAAAATCTCGCGAAGCGCAGGAGAAAGTCTTCCTTCTTTTCAACCTTTTCATAATTACCCAGAGAAACGGAAACGGCGTTCAAGAAGCCGATCAGGTCCAGCATAGGATCCGTGATGTTGCCTACCAGGATCGATCCGTCCAATTGCCTCAGAAGTGCATTCACCAGAGTCGTCTTTCCGGTGCCCACATCCCCTGTGAGTACCAAGAATCCCTTCTGGTCCTGGACGCCATAGATCAGAGTGGCCAGAGCTTCCTTGTGCTTCTCGCCAAGCCAGAGAAACCGGGGGTCCGAGTTAATTTGAAACGGCCACTCACTGAGATTGTAGTAGGAAAGGTACATCTCGTTACTCTTGGGATTGATGCGCTCAAGGTGACAATATTATTGACAATATCATAAGATGGCGGAAACCCGAATGTCAACCTCGCCCTTGGGGGCATCCATCCTGAAAATCCTTGTGCAGAAGGCGAGTGAGGAGTATTTTCCATGCTGTCGATTTCAGCAAAAAGAGGGGGTTAAAAGAAAATGAAAAAGGCGACGATTGTTCAGGCATTACTCGTTTCCGTGCTTGTGGCACTGAGCGGCTGCGGCTACAACACCATGCAGCAACAGGAAGAAAGAGTTTTTAAGGCATGGGGAGATGTAGAGGCGACGCTTCAACGGCGCGCGGACCTGATTCCAAACCTCGTGGAGACCGTCAAAGGTTACGCCTCTCACGAACGAGAAACCCTTGAAGGGGTCATCAACGCCCGCTCCAAAGCCACTTCGGTCAAGCTGTCCGTCGAGGATCTGAGCGATGCGGCTGCCGTGGAACGACTCCAGCAATCCCAGGGAGAGCTTTCGTCTGCGCTTTCACGACTGCTCGCGGTGGTTGAGCAATACCCGGACCTCAAAGCCAATGAAAATTTCAAAGACCTGCAAAATCAGCTCGAAGGAACGGAGAACCGGATCAATGTGGCCCGTCAACGGTACAACGAGGCCGCAGAGACCTTTAACAGCTCAATCCGCAGCTTTCCCTACAGCCTCACCAACCGCCTGCTGCTGCACCTGAAGCGCAAGGAATACATCAAGGCTGATGAGGCCGCCAAGGCTGCACCCAAGGTGAAGTTCTAAAGCGGTGGGACCCATGCTGCCGAGCCTGGCCCCGTATCGAAGCATGCGTGTCGCTGCAGCGGCGGCGTTTGCTCTGGTGGTGTTGGTTCAGGGGGCTGTCGCCCTGGATGTACCGCCACTCCGCGCGCGGGTCAACGATTACGCCGGGATGCTCACCCAGGGGGTTGTGCGCCAGGTAGATCTTCTTTTGAAGGATCTCGAAGAGAGGGACTCGACGCAGATCGTGGTGCTCACCGTATCGTCTCTCGAAGGGGAAGCGCTGGAGGATTTCTCGATGCGGGTGGCCGAGCAGTGGAGGGTCGGACACAAGGGGCTCGACAACGGGGCCATCCTGCTCATCGCTCAGGCTGACCGCAAGGTGCGGATCGAAGTGGGTTATGGATTGGAGGGGCGCCTGACGGATCTTCAGGCAGGCCGCATTATTCGCGGAGTTATCGTTCCGGAATTCCAGGCGGGCCGTTTCGATCAGGGGGTGGTCCGCGGCGTG
>JAWOJI010000336.1:0-3613 GCA_046481735.1 Desulfatiglandales bacterium
CATCCGGATGCGGCGGTGTTACGGGCACGGATTGCTCTGGAAGAAGGTAATCTCCCGTTCGCCCTGACCTTCCTGAAACAGCGCATGGAGCTGTCTCCTGACCATGCTCAGCTCCGGGAGGTGTATGCGGCCACCCTGTTTCTTTCCGGGCGACTTGAAGAAGCCCGGACTCAATTGGCGGTGGCCGAACAACTCGGGGCGCCTCGATGGCGGGTCGCGTATCATCTCGGCCTGTTTGAAGAACGGAAGGGAGAGCTACAGAAGGCCCGCCTGCTCTACCAGGAATCTGCAGATTTAAAGCCTGACTGGAATCTACCCATTTCCCGGTTGCATGGGCTATTGGCCATGCCCCTTTCAGGCACAAAACCGACTGCTCTGGATGGAAGTTATTTCGAGCTTTCCCCCGCTTCCAGGTAAAATCTCGATTCTTTTGAATTAACAAGCTCCGCGTTTCGCCCTGGTTGGTAACACGTGACAGTTGGGAGGAAGGACGCGGAGCGTGCCTCTTTCCTTTTTCCCTACTCCCAAGCTTCACTCCTCACTGTTCCGTGCGGCCTTGCTGCGGGAAAAAGGCATGTCTTCATGCCGGATTAAGCGGGTGGGAACACCTACCTGTCCTCTATAGAATCCCGGGACACACATTGAGTTTTCTCCTTCTTCTGTTGTGTGATGTTTGGGGTTGGGGTCGCTTTCAAGCACAATATTGTTGAATGATTCAATTGCCTCGTCAGAGAGAGGCTACGGCATCATGAATCATTTTGGTAGCTGCGACGTGGGGATCCTCGCCCTTGGTTGTCCAGGTCTCAATCATGGATGGGGTGATGGTGTGGCCTTTATCAAATGTCATGGTGATGGGATGAAAATGGGGTCTTTTGGCATCGGGTGGCCATGCCTGATAACTTCCTTCAATTTTGACCGGGATGACCGGGACATTCAGTTCACAGGCCAGAACTCCAACGCCTTTCTTGAAGGGTTGGAGTTTTCCATCGATGCTCCGTTCGCCTTCGGGAAAGATCAGAAGGCTTTTCCCGTTGCGGAGAAGAGCTGCTGAGATCCGGAGGACGGTGACCAGTGGCGTCTCCGGCCCCACGGGAATCACATGGCCCACACGTGCAACCCATCGACGAAATCGTGAGCGAAAGTACGGTTCCCAGCCAAGCGTGAAGAGCTGTGAAAATGTCGCCTGTGGCACGGCGGCGAGTACGATGAAGGGATCGATAAAACTGAGATGATTGGCGGCGAGGATATAGGGACCCTTGCGAGGAAGGTGCTCGATGCCGTTGACCTTCAATTGGAAGGCCAGACGGAAAAGGGATTCGAAGATCGCCATCGCCATATTTCCTATGAGCCGTTTCCCTTGGGGTAGCGGCGTGAGGAACCTTTTCGCCAGATCAGGTGGGAGAGGGGCTTTGAAGGTCTCGTGCCAGGATGCGGGGGCTTCCGGTTTTTCGGCCTGAACATGTTCGAGGTTTATGAGCTGTTCTATGACATCCCGTACGGTGACCACTTCTCCCATGAATTTTTCCGGTAGGGCCCCCACCCGGCTTTCGAGGGCGGATTGAAACTCGACACGCTTGAGCGAGTCGAATCCCAGGTCAAGGTCAAGGTGATCATCCACACCGATGTCTCTGGGTGACGAAATCAGCCCGGCCAGAGTTTCGATGACCATCCGGCCCGTGGAGGTCTGGCGAATCTGCCGGTCGGTCTCGGAAACGTGATCCAAATGTTTGTCGACAGAGGGTTTTTCTGATTGAGCTCTGGTCCTGACAAGATGCCGTTGAATTTTTCCGAGGCGAGTGCGCGGGAGTGGCTCCTTGATGAGGGTCACACCGCTAATTCGCTTATATGTGGGAAGTGTGACGGCAACTTTATTGAGCGCATCTTTGATGAAGCCTGCGGAATCATGAATGTGTTGTTCCCGTAAATACTCAAAATTTGGCACGACCACCGCATGAAGATGCTCGCCTTCCTCACCCTCTCGGGGTAGGCCGAGGATACAGAGTTCCGTAATCGCCGGATTCTGTTGGTAGGCGCCTTCCAGTTCCTCGGGAAGGATGTTTTTCCCTCCAGGTGTGACGATAAGTTCCTTGATCCTCCCTGTGAGGAATACGTACCCGTCTGAATCCAGATAGCCCAGATCTCCGGTGTGAAACCAGCCATCACGAATGGCCTCAGCCGTTTCAGCTGGCGCTTGATCATACTCCTTCATGACATTCGGCCCCCGCACCATCACTTCTCCAACGCCCGCTTCATCAGGTTTGTCGATTCGTACCTCGACATTGGCAATCGGTGGACCGACGGAGCCCGGTTTCGGTCGAGATAAGGGACTGAAGGCAATGACAGGCGCTGTTTCGGTCAACCCGTACCCTTCTCGAATCGTAAACCCAAGGCTACCCAGATCTTTCGAGACCTGCGGATCCAGTTTGGCCCCGCCGCTGCAAAGAAGTCGAAGAGAAGGACCAAATCGGCGGTGGATAGGTGCAAAGAGCAGTCGTCCAGGATTCCATCCGGTATGGGTTCTCATAAGATCTGAGAGGCCGATGAGTAGGGCGAAGAGCCAACGGGCGGGCGCGGGGCGACGACCCAGCTCATCATAAATCGCCCGACGAATCATGGCAAAAATTTGGGGAACCCCGACCACGATCGTAATTCCGGTTTCATGAATGCATTGCACCAGATCCGCCCCCTTGAGTGATTGTAAGAAGGTGATTCTTGCACCCAGGAGAGTCGGCACGAGGAACGCGATCATGAAGGGATAGGCGTGGTGCAGGGGGAGCATCGCTAAAAAATTATCCTCCGGTCCCGCTAACTCTTTTCCCATGATAGACTTGGCGTTGGCCATGAAATTGCGATGAGTGAGTAACACGCCCTTGGGCCTTTTGGTCGTGCCGGAGGTATAGAGCAACGACGCCACGTCGTCAGGATCAACTGAGATGTCAACGGGTGGCTTCTGCTGCCCTTGTGAGATGAGATCCTTCATGGAAAGTTGGTGAGGTCTCGTGGGGGGATCCATGTTCACCACCTTAATTGAGGCGGGAATTTCTTGAACCAACGCCTCTGTTTTACTGCTGGCAAAGAGGAACCCGCTTTTGGAGGTGGTGAGAAAGGAAAGAAGTTGATCCTGCGGCATCTGAATATCCAGCGGTACTGCGGTCGCGCCGACTGTGAGGATGCTGAGATACGTGATCACCCATTCCGGGCGATTTTCAGCCACGATGGCCGCACGATGGCCGGGACGAAGGCCTCGCTCGACAAGGCTGTTCGAGAGTCCATGAACCTGCTCCAACACTTCCCCGTAGGTGTGACGTCGATAGCCCTCGCCTTCCTTCACCTGTATGGCCACACGATCGGCAGCAACGGCCGCGAGTGAAAGAAATGCCTCTGGAATACCATCTGGAAGTGTGTTGGGAGCGAGGAGAGGATCCTGCATGGTCTAAGCCTCGGCAGAGGGACACGAAGGAAAAGGCGAAGCCAAGTCCCTGGCCGCACTGCTCGAGGGTCAGCTGACATTGGAAGTGGCAATCCGCAACACAGGGGTGGGGGGGGTGGATTACATCGCCCGTGGCTCCTACCCGCCCAATCCCTCCGAGTTGCTGATGCAGACGAGCTTTTC
>JAWOJI010000358.1:0-3053 GCA_046481735.1 Desulfatiglandales bacterium
TCGATTCCTTTCCGACCGTAAGTTTGTAGCTGTTTTCAAAAAGGCCCCGGCTGCGAAGAGCTTTCATCACAGCTACATCGGCGGTCTGCTCGAACACACCCTGTCCGTCTGCCGGATGGCGCGGGCGGTGGTTGAGCACTACCCGGAACTTGACAGGGACTTGCTCCTTGCAGGGGCATTTCTTCACGATATCGGCAAGGTGAGGGAACTGCGTTTCGGAGGCCTCATCGACTACACCGACGAGGGAAGGTTGGTCGGCCATCTCAGCCTGGGGGTTTCCATGGTGGATGAGAAGCTCGCTTCGCTGGCAGGATTCCCGGAGGAGATCGGCTTCCGGCTCAAGCATCTGATTTTAAGCCACCACGGGGAGTATGCGTTCGGCTCTCCAAAGAGACCCAAGTTCCTGGAAGCTTTTGCCTTGCACCTGATCGACGATCTGGACGCGAAAATGAACGGCCTCAAGCGTTTCATGGACCGAGACAGGCAGGAGGGGAACTGGACGGAATTCAACAGACTCTTCGAGCGCTACTTCCTCAAGAGCGGAATCATGCGCACCGCCGTGGAGAGACTGGATGCACCGGCCCGGGAAGAAGAGATCCAGCGAGGGCTGTTTGCCGTGCCCAGGGAGTAGCAGCCTTTTCGGTCAGCGTTTTACAGCGACCTGTTGCGCGAAAGCCCCCTTCCCGAGGGAAGAGGGCTTCTGTTCAGAAGGCCTTGACCTTTTCCATGTCGAGATCCTCCAGCACCAGGATGCCCTTGGCCTTCATGTCCTCAAGGGCTTTCTTGGAGGTGTCGGGCGCCACGCCCCGACTGAGGCTGTTGATCATGATTACCTTGTACCCTGCAGCCGCTCCGTCCACGGCGGTTGCATGGACGCAGTAGTCGGTGGCAATTCCGTACACGACGAGTTTCTTGATCCCGTCTTTTTTCAGGATTTCCTCCATCCTGGTTTTCTTTCCTCCGTCATCCTGGAACCCGGAGTAGCTGTCATAGTTCGTGTCCATCCCTTTTTGGACCACAGCCGTGAAAAGAGCTGTGTCAAGGAGGATCTCCGCTCCCGGCGTGTTCTGCACGCAATGGGGCGGCCAAAGGACCTGGTCTTTGCCGTGGAGTTGTATGACGTCGAATGGCTTTTTGTCAGGGTGGTTGGTGAAGAAAGAGGCGTGGTCTGCAGGATGCCAGTCCTGGGTGGCATAGATCGGGTACCCTGCTGCTTTCAATTTCTTCGTGGTTTCATCCACCATTCCAACATAGGCCTCGTCCGTCCCTTCCACGGCCAGGGATCCATTTTTGTGTTGCGTGAAGTCTCCCTGCACGTCGACGACTATGATCCCTATGCCTCCTGCGTCTTTCGCCATCGCAGTCCCTCCCCCGAGCATCGTGAGAAACCATGACACTACCATTAGGATCAAAAACCGCTGTTTCATAACACACCTCCTTTTCCTCATTCAGTAATCCAAACAACTCGCTTCCCGCCTGATACCATCGATCCTATTGCTGTTCCGTGCCGAGATAGTAAAAGGTTTCGTCAAATTCCTCCTTGCCCTTGTACCGATCCACCAGGGTTTTTCGAAAGCCTGCATAAATATCTTCCCTGACCTTGACACCACACTGCCCCAAAGCTTCGAAGACCGCTTCAAGTGATGGAGGGCAGCCTTTGACCAGGATGCCCTCCTTGACGGCCGGGTCTTTCCGGTTTTCCTTGATCATGCAATTCCCGAGAAGCATGGTACGGTTGGCCCTTCCTGAAGGCTTCATTCGCTTGCCGGTGAGAATCTCGATTTCATGTAAAGGAGCCGTGTAAGAGGCCATGATCATGGTCAGGATGGGACCGTATAGGCCGGAGCACCCGGTGCACAGGGTCTCATCGTACTTTGGGAGAGAAACTCCTCGAATCCCCAGCCTTTCCCAGGCCTTGGGCCCGGTGTCCTGTTCGTTCCAGGTATTGTCCCACTTGAGAGGCCGCCGGAGCTCCTGGATGGGCGTTCCCCGCAAATCATAGCCGCTCGGATCCAGGGACCGTTTGTGGCGGTCGGCATATTCCCGGATATGAGGGATCCCTCCGGGGTCCATTCCCGCGAGCAAAGCCCCGGCCACATCCAGGGCCAGAGGGTCTCCTGATGCCGCCATGGCGTTCATGGCCACGGCCTTCCCGAGATAGAAGGGGCCTTTTTCAAGACCGTAAATACCGTCAAGAACCGTGAGCGCCGGCTTCAGTTTTTCCACAAAGAGGGACAGGCAGTGATCCAGGGAGCGACCGCGACCGTGACAGAACTTGCGCGACTTGAGAGAGAGGCTCCCTTTGAGATTCTTGAGCCCCAGGGAGAGGACTGCCTGATTGTGCGTTTTGAGTACGGGCATGTTGATGAGGAAGTCGGTTTCCAGGATCGGTTGAGCCACCTCGAGCTTGAAATCTCCGAAATCGATTTCCTGAAAAGGCCCCTCGAGCAAATCAACAAGCCTGATGCCGTACCTTTTTTCCAGCGACGGGTAGCCCAAGGCTTTGAATATGCCTGTGGTGGAAACGCCGAAGTCTTTGCTGCGGACGGAGCCCTCTCCGATCGTAATGCGGTCGACCCCAAACTCCTTGAGCAGGTGAATCATATCCTGAACCAACCTGGTAGTGGTGAAGACGCCGTAAAGGGGCATTGGATAGCGGTCGTCCAGGGCCACGAGGTTGGGCTTGATGAAGACCTGGTGGCGGGGTGTTAAGGAGTCAAAGCCGTTGCAAAGCGCGATCAGGTGTTCCAGAGAATCAGGAGAGCTTTCGTAACGGTTCAGGGAAACGACGGGTTTAAAGCGGGTCATGGCCGTTCCTCCTGCTTGCGGCAGATGCACTCCCTTTCATTGCAGACATCACAAACGTACGTGTCGCGGGGCGGCGAAGCCGGTTTTTTCTTGCTGAAGATCACGTAAGCAACCACCGCTGCGAATAAGAACACGATAATGATCATCCACATGGTTCAACCCTGTCTTGAATGTTTAGGCTCAAAGCGAACCCTTAGGCAGAGTAAACGGCTCGATCAGCAATGTCAAGATGGCAGCACGGAACA
>JAWOJI010000407.1:0-8245 GCA_046481735.1 Desulfatiglandales bacterium
CCTTCAGACCGTTCCACGGCACGGCCGCGATCTCGGTCATCGCCGGCAAATCCCTCCAGGAAAAGGCTCTCAAGATCAAAACAGAGGAGAACGCCAGGATCGTTCCGTTTGTCAGTTCCATGATGGAGGGGATTGATATCCGGGAGACGGTCCGCAACTGGAGCAATGGTGAAATCTATGTGAGGGAATCAAGACCCTTCCGAGGAAAGGTAGGCTCCGTGGTTGTCATTTTCGACCCGGACCTGGAAAAGGGCCGGGAAATGTTCCCCTGGAAGGTGACCTGGCTCGGCGAGCACGAACAGGAATCGGACATGGCCTTTTACAGCACGCCCGCAGGGGAAGTCATGGAAGGCCCAGGCATCTCCAAATGCCAGTATGGCGGTTTCATGCTGACCTACCCTCCTCTGAGAGTCTTTGACATCTGGAAAGACCCATTTTTTGACATGGCCAGGAACAAGCCTGAGCGGCTTCTCATGGCGGCTATTGACTACAGCCTGGAGAAGCACGTGGTGTACGTGGCGGCAAATCCCCCTTCCGGGTGGTGCCATTCCATGGCGGCAAGACTCGGCAAGAAGGTCATCTATCTCCCCATTGGCGCCTTTTCGCCTGTGATCCTTAAGAAAATCAGGAGGTTTCACGTGCTCTCGGGCCATCATGTGAGAAGGTACGCAAGGCAGTACATCTGAGAAGGGGCACGGTGCAAAGTCCAATTGCAGACTTGGGCGCGTTCTTGCATTCATGAGGATGATGATTGGGATTGTCCCATGGGGAATGCGCCACGCAAAGAAAAAGGGCCCGCTATTTGGGCAAGAGGGGCTTTTTCAGCAGCGCGTGGTTGTAAGCCCCGATGATGTCCCTCCTGGTTACAATCCCGAGAAGCCTGCCCGGATTCTTCCTGGATACGACGGGAAGAATGGAGAAGTCCTTGACGGCGATCTTTTCCAGGGCGGTGTACAGAGTGTCGTCCCGGTGAACTGTAACTGCCTTTTCGGTCATCATATCCTTGGCCACAACGAGCTGCTCCAACTCTTCCTCGTGAAGCACATCGTGATAATCGGAGTATGAAAGGATCCCGGAGAGATTCCCGAATCTGTCCACGACGGGAAAACTGTGGTATTTGCTCTCGGATATCAAGCGGATACAACTTCTCAAAGGAAGCCCTTCATAGAGGGTCTCAGGCTCTGGATTCATTGCATCATTCACGAGGAGGGATTTCAGTATGTTGGTCTCTTTCCCGGCTTCGAGATTGATCCCCTTTCGCGCCAGTTTCAGCGTAAAGATGGAGGCCTTCATGATCTGACTGCTGGCGACAAAACTGATGATGCATGCGATCATGAGGGGAAGGATGATCCTGTAGTTGTCCGTCATCTCGAAGAGAATCATTATGGCACTCAGAGGACCATGGATGGTTCCGCTCAGAACCGCTCCCATTCCGACGATGCTGTATGCCCCCGGGGATGCTGTGATTTCCGGGATAAGCCAATGGACAACCTCCCCGAAAACGCCTCCCATCATGGAACCGAGAAAAAGGGCGGGCGCAAAAGTTCCCCCTGTGCCGCCGGAGCCGAGCGTGATAGACGTGGCCATTATCTTAAAGCCGATCAGAAGAACCATGGCGCCCCACGAAATCCGGCTTGCCAGGGCCAGATTGATGGCTGGAAATCCGGAACCCAGGATGTAAGGAAAAAGAAGAGCCATGGCGCCGACGATCAAACCCCCCAGACCCGCCTTGAAAAAATCAGGAAAGTTGATCTTTTGGAAAATCGCTTCCGTTCGATACAGGGAGGTCGTAAACAGAGTTGCCACAAGAGCCGAAACCAGGCCCAGTGCTGCATAGAGAGGCAGTTCCCAGGCGCTGACGAGCTGGTAAGGGGGCACAAGGATAGCCGGAGAATTGCCTAAAAAGTGGCGAGACACTGCGGTGGCTGCAACGGATGAGATCACGATGGGACTGAAAGAGGCCAGACCGAAATCTCCCAGGACGACCTCCAGCGCAAACATGCAGCCGCCGATGGGCGCATTGAAGATGGCAGCAATTCCTCCGGCGGCGCCACATGCGACCAGACTCCTGAGTCTATCGGGGGATATTTTTACGACCTGTCCTGCAACGGAGCCGAGACAGGAGCCTATGACAACAGTAGGAGCGATAACCCCCGCAGAACCCCCGGTCCCAATCGTTATGGCGGATGTCAAAGATTCGGAAAAAAGGAGCCTTTTCCCGATCATCCCCTTGCGAAGGGCAACCGCTTCCATGACATCTGCTATCCCGATGCCTCTGGCCTCTTTCATGAAATACTGGATGAGCAATCCAACAACAAGGCCGCCAAGAGCGGGGATCCAGATTTTGACGTACCATGGGATGGGGTCTATGATTTCCAGGAGGTTTCCATGGGAGCCATACCCTATGAACTGAAAAACCCCCACGAGGTAGCGGAAACCAAGGGCGCCAAACCCGGCGGCCAATCCCACCATCGTTGAGAGAACGGCCATGACGACATGTTCATTGGTGCTGACGGCCCGAAGAATTGATGAGATTCGCATGATGCGTTTGCTTGATGACCCCGACAAATCTTGATCAACCGGACATTCGTGCGACGCGATCGGCAACGGCCTGAGAGTGGAGATCGATTTCAACCCTCAACAATGCAAGTCCTTAAGGCGCTCTATAAGCATCCCACGGGAGACCCTCGATGTCTCCTCCCCTCTGGATAGTGCCTTGGACACCGTATGAACGGGTTCCGGATTCCGACCGGGACTTCGAAGTGGTCTCGCACGCAGCGAGGCTCAGGCTCAGCGCCATGATAACCAGAATCATAAAAGTTTTCATTAAGCTCATGGGTGGTTTCCTCCTTTACTGCTGCACCCCCTCTAAAAGAATTCACTCCCTCTCAGAGGAGTGCGATTTGACATTATTTTTAAAATAACTGCTTTTGCCGGCAGTTCAAGGATCCCTTCTGCCTGATCCACCTGCTTCTCCGGCATCTCCCTGTTGACGCTCCCCTCGATTGCGGCGCTTTCGATACGGCCTTCGGCCGGGCAATGGCGGCGCCCGGTATCGATCCGACGAATTCAACAATCTGCGAAGTCACTTCCTTAAAAGCTCAATTGACACAACTCGTCAATCAGTCGATCCACTTCGTCATTTGTGTTGTAATGGACCAGCCCCACCCGCACCATGCCCCCCATGTCCTCGACACCTAGGCGCTCCGTCACCGCAAGGGCGTAATAGTTTCCGTCCCAAACAAAGATGCCCTTTTTCCCGAGATGCTCCGCAACCTGGCGAGGGGAAAAGCCGTTCAGACGGAAAGCCACGGTGGGAACGCGCTGTTCGATACGGGACGAAGCGGTGATCCCGTAAATATGAAGACCTTTGACCTGCTCGAGACCGGAAATGAGTCGAGACACCAGGGTACGCTCATAGGCCTCGACCCTCTTCATTGCAGCAGTCAATCGCTCCCGTCTCGTCTCATGCGCATGAGTGCTTCCGGAAAGGGCGGCCAGGTATTCCACCGCGGCGAGGGTGCCGGCAATCCCCTCATGGTTCTGGGTGCCCGTTTCGAACTTGTGGGGCGGCCGATCCTTTGCCGGACGCACCTTGTAGGCGGGAAGACGATCCAGAAGGTCGAACTTGCCGTATAAGACGCCTTCGTGAGGTCCGAAGAATTTGTAGGCCGAACACGCGAGGAAGTCGCAATCAAGAGCCTGGACATCGATGAGAGCGTGGGGAGCGAACTGCACTGCGTCGATGAAAACAAGGGCGCCCGCGTGATGAGCCATTTCCGTGATGGTCTTCACGTCGTTGATCGTTCCCACCGCGTTGGAAGCGTAGGCGCAGGCGAGGATTCGCGTTCTCCTGGAAAGCCGGCGTTCCAGGTCGTCCATGTCGAGCGTACAATCTTCCGGCCTGAAATCCACCCATCGCAGACTGGTGCCCTTGTCACGGGCAAGGAGCATCCAGGGGCTGATGTTGGCGTCGTGGTCCATTCGGGTGACGACGATTTCGTCACCCGGTTTCAGCCAATGGGCAAGGGCGCGGCTCAAAGAGAAGGTCAGTGAGGTCATGTTGGGGCCGAAAACGATTTCATCAGGGGAAGATGCGCCGAGCATGTCGGCCATGGCCCGGTGCGCTTCTTCGATCATGGCGTCGCTCCGGCGGCTTGTGGCGTAGGCTCCTCCGTGATTGGCGTTGTCATGGAGAAGGTAGTGCGTCATGGCGTCCACAACGGTCCGGGGGACCTGGGTGCCGCCCGGGTTGTCGAAGAAGATGACTTGCCGGCCGTTATGGGTCTGCTGCAATGAAGGGAATTGACTTCGCACGGATTGAATATCGAGCATACCTTTTATCCTTCTCTAATTCTTTCCAGGATTGCAGAGGTCGAGTACCCGGGCACAAAGGAAATGCTTCTAACCTCTCCGCCCGCCTCTTTGACCACATCGGCTCCGATGATTCTGTCTTCGGGCCAGTCGCCGCCTTTGACCAGCACATCGGGCATGAGGAGTCGGATCACCTCCAAAGGCGTGGCTTCATCAAAAACGACGACGCCGTCCACAAAGCCCAGGGCGGCGAGCACGTCGGTCCTGTCTTCCTGAGGCATAACCGGCCTCGCCTCCCCTTTGATCTCTCTCACTGAACGATCGCTGTTCACGGCCACCACAAGGTAATCGCCAAGCTGTCGAGCCGCCCAAAGGTACCGGGTGTGGCCCGGGTGAAGGATGTCAAAGCAGCCGTTTGTGAAAACGATCTTCTTTCCTTGTCCTTTGAGGCGATCGATTTCTTTCTTAATGGATAAAACCTTCCTGATCTTTTGCCGATAGTCTTCCATCTGCCTGTGCTCCTGTTTTGCACCCATGTCATGTATACAAGACAAGCTTTCCCCTTGGAAAGACCTTTTTAAGGGTGGTCTGCCGGCGGTGGGCGAATGCTGCTGTTTTCTCATCTAGGCTTGACTTCTTGGAAGGACCTTTGCCATCATGTACTTTAGGCAGTGCCTGGTGATCGGAATCCAGCCTGCATGACGAAGGAGTGACGGATGAAGAGCAAAACGAGTTGGCTTGTCGAAACGAGCATGGGGATTGTTCTCTCCCTTTTCCTTTCCTTTGGTCTTGCTCCCCCTTCAGCAAACGCGGCGGACAGTGGACCTGATGCATTCCGAGTGGAGAGGATCGGGGTCGTGCCTTTTTTCAAAGGAAGCTACGGTTCTGATATCACCTCAAGCATTACCTGCCCCGTCTGCGATCTCACCTTTGACCCCGATAACCTGACCCCCGATTGTGATCGGGTGCTCACCGGGTTTGCCCAAGACTTGCTCCAGATCAGATACGGGGACAAACTGGTTCCCCTAGACGCTGTCAGGAAAGCCTACCGGGAAATGCCCAAGAATGAATTCAAGGATACGCCCCTTGACTTGGCGCAGAGGCTGGGCAAAGCCCTTTCTGCGAACGCCATGATCGTGGGGAGTGTGTGGAAATACCGGGACAGGAGAGGGGGAACCCGGGCAGTGGAAAGCCCGGCCTCCGTGGCTTTTGCCGTTCATCTTGTTGACGTGGAGACAGGAACAGTTTTGTGGAGCAAAGATTTCGCTGAAACCCAGCGATCTCTGTCTGAAAACATCCTTAAAGCGCCGGCCTTCTTTGCTCGAGGCGCGAAATGGCTGACCGCCGACGAGCTCGCCCGATTCGGTATGGAGGAAATCTTCAAGGCCTTTCCTTACTGAAACCGCTGCCGGCATCGCCTGTCCTCCCTATCGGAGCGCCTTATCTATCCGCCGGTTTGGCCTGCCGTGTCCTGCGCGTCGCAAAGACACCTGTGCCGCTGCGGTCGACTCATAGGGATCAAACGGGTCGAACGCTCACCGCAGCCCTTGCCCTGCCCTCGCCTCGTCTTGAGCGAACGGCGACCCAGGCTCCGGGCTCAATGCCCAAAGAAATCGCATCCTCAGGATGTATCTCCACGTAGGGGTCAGCGGGGTACATCTTCCTGAGCGTGTCCACTTTCCCGGTTCTTGTCTGGGTGTGCCATTGAGCCACGCTGCCCCTGCCGGTGAGGAGGATGAAAGGGTACTCACCGCCTTCTTTTTCTGGAACCTCCGTCACGTCTTCGAAAAGAAAGCGGGCTTTGCGGTCAGGATGGTAAAAGGACCCATCCTCAAACAACCGGCGCTCTTGTTCTACAGGTCCGGACCCCTCAGGGCATGGCCACTGGATTCCTCCCATGGCTTCGATCCTGTCATAACCGTCGATCCCGGATATGTCGCAGGGTTGGCCCTTCGAGATTTTCTTGAGAACCTCAAAAACCGCGGCCGGGGAAGTCCATTCCTTGAATAGCCCAGCGCATCCCCAGCGTTGGGCGATCCTCCTGAAGATTTCAAAATCCGGCAAGGCGGCTCCGGGGGGTTCCGCAATTTTTCGGATGACGCTGATTCTTCGCTCCGAGTTGATGAAGGTTCCTTCCTTTTCGCCGCACCCGGCAGCCGGCAGGACCAGGCCTGCGAGCCGCGCTGTTTCCGTGGTGTGGTACATGTCCTGGACGACCAGGTATTCAAGGTTCTTCAGGATCCGGAAGAGGCGCTCCTTGTTGATCCAGGAATGGGCGGGATTGGTGCACACCACCCAAAGCCCCTTGATCTTTCCCCCTTCGATGCCCCGCAGGATCTGATCATAGGCCCAACTGTTTTCTCTGGGGATAAGTCCCTCGTCCATAGCGAGCGCGGAGGGCACCTTTTGACGGTGCGAGGGGTTGAGGAAATCATGGCCTCCGAGCAGGCTCGTGGTGTTGCTGAAAAGGTGCGACCCCATGGCATTGGCCTGGCCCGTGATCGAGTTTGCACCGGTGCCGGGCCGTCCCATATGGCCCGTCATGAGCGCCAGGTTAATGACCGCGGTGGCGCAGGCCACGGCCTGGTAGTTCTGGTTCACGCCCATGGTCCACCAGAATGACGCTGCCTTTGCTTCGTGAATGGTCCTTGCAAGACCAAGGAGATCCTTTTCCGAGACCCCCGACCTTCGGCTTACCTCCTCGGGAGCGAACCTCTTCACGTGGGCGGAGAAGGCCTCGAATCCCGTCGTGTGGCGGTCGATGTAGGCCCCATCGATCCATCCCTCCTGAATGAGGATGTGGGCGATGCCGTAGAGAAAGGTGAGCAGGGCATCCGGCCGTATCTGAAAGTGGCGGGTTGCCCTCCTGGAGGTTTCCGTTTGGCGGGGCTCGATCTTGCGTGGCAAACCGTATCCATGGGACCCTTCCACAAGCGGCATGGGCGCTCTTATATATAATAATTCGTTCCGGTTCACACCGCAATTGGAAGAATCGAAATGGCTGCGTGGCGCAAATCAGGAGGGGCGCGTTTTGCCGGCTCCGAAGGGATCGAGAAGATCCTGCTTACCCTGCATACATTGTTGTACGAATATATCAGCGTCGTGCGCCAAAACCATTGTTCCCAAAGAGGATAATCTGGTATTTTGCGGGAGTTCTTTCCTGCGGAGCTACAGGTGTAGATCCCATCTTAAAAGGAGCAAAACCAATGAAGGTCCAATGCGCCAACTCGTCGAGGCAAAGCGTATCGAAATTTCGTGCGCTCTCATGGCCCCTGGAAATCTTCGATGCTAATCAGGATTTCAAAGAAGGGAAGCTCCCCCTTGGCGACAGGGTCAACAAAACCCGGTACCCCTCTCGAGCCATGAGATACTGGTGGGCTGCGTGTGCCATTCAGGACGAATCCCGGCGACTGGCAGCTCCGCCTGTTATTGTTGACGTGGCTTGTGAGCGTGGAATTCTAAAAAGGATGACGCCGGAAATCCCCGGCAGCCGATGGATCGGCCTGGATTGGAAAGTTCAAGAACCATGGTTGAAATTGGCCGGGTATGAGGAGATGCATTTCTGCAATTTGGAGGAAAAGATACCTCTCCCTGACGCATGGGCGGATATCGTTGTCAGCCTTCACACCCTTGAGCACATAGCGGGGTACGAGAATGCTTTCAAGGAGTTGGTACGCATACTCAAACCAAATGGCATCCTGCTGATCGGTACGCCGATTGTTCCGCATGCCCTTGCGATCATCCGGGAAGCGCAATATCGAAAGCAATTTGCAAAAGGACTGAGAGCCCCGGGGGCTCACATTCACAAGTTCTCTCCCGCCATGTATCGAAAACTGAGCAACCGTTTCGGCCTCACGATGGAGTTCCTTGCAGGGTTGCGCTTTTTCAGGTGGTCCGGGTTTAATTTGGAGAACTCCAGAAAGTGGGTTCG
>JAWOJI010000153.1:0-6675 GCA_046481735.1 Desulfatiglandales bacterium
TCCCGAGGAATGAGGCGTACAGGCCGGTACGCCGCAGTGACGAGGGATGTTTACCCGCCTCTGGAGGGAGGGTAACGCAGCAGATGATGTCTTGATGGTGGATCAGGGTTCGTTTGCTTCGTCCGCTGACCCGCACGTATCCGGGCGCCAACCTCGTTGCCTCAGACCCCCTCGGCCAATAGGCCATTGCCGGCCCGTCTGCAGGGTTAAGGGCAGGCATTGCACGCCCTCTCATCTTCCTGTTGACAAGGCCTGCCGGACTGTGCGCAATGATGAGATATGACACTCCGAGAAACGCAAGAAATACTCACCCATGATTTCATCCTCGCCTTTTCCCCCTTTACGCGGTGGACCACGGGGTGAAAAATCCCGGGCTTTTTTTTACCACGGTCGCCGTTGTACTCATTTTGGGTCGTACTCTTGGCGGCAGGTTCCTGGATCTCTATAACAGGGAAAAAGTCATCGTGCCTTGCCTTGTCGCCTATATGGTTTCTATGGCCGTCCTCGCTTTCTCAGAGACCCTTCCCATGTTTATTCTTGTTGGGGTGATATTCGGGATCGGCAACGCTTTTCTTATGCCGTCACTGGTTGCGTACGTATTGGATCGAGAGGGTTCTTCTACCGGTCCTGCTATGGGAACGTTCACGGCGGTTTCGGATCTGGGGCTTAGCCTGGGTCCTGTGATCATGGGGATGGTGATCCATATCAGTGGGTACCCGGCCATGTTCCTTTGTTTGGCAAGTATCGGCGTCATAAATGTCCTGTATTTCTATTTCTTTGTGGCAGAAAAACGCCGATCCGTTGATGGTCATGGACAGTGAAACACAAATTTGCAGGTGTTCAAAGACACTCAAATCAACTTTTCATTGCCTTCTTGATTCCAAAGAGGATGACCACGCCGCCCAGGATCTGCTGATAAAACAACGCTTCTCCCATAAACAGGAAATTGAACAACATGGCCCAAATGGGCACAAGATACTGATAGAGAAATGTTTTTGACAAACCAATCCTTCGTATGCCTTCATACCACAAGATGTGCCCAAGAACTCCCGATACCAGGACAGCATAAGCCAGGCAAATCCAGGTGGTCCCCGTGAGTCCGGTGAGCCCGGTGAGCCCGGTTTTCTTCAGAGCGCAGGCAGCAGAAATCCACAGAACTGCCGATCCGAACAGCATGGTATACCCTGTCAGTCGAAGCGCCGAATAAGTCTGGAGGAGTGGCTTGGCCCGCACAGAAAAGAAGTATGCAAAGCAAATGCAAGCGAGAAGAGTGAGCACATCTCCTTTCACTGTGTCGAGTTCCAAATTCATGCGGGCATCGGGTCTCAAGATAACAAAAAGGGCGCCAAGGAATGCGAGCCCCGTACCCAGGTGGGTCGACCTGCTTACATGCTCTGCTTTACGAATCCAAAGGTAGAGCATCCCAAAGAGAGGTTGGGTCGAGAAAAGAAGCGCAGAGTTGGTGGCATATGTCCAGTTCAGTCCCAAGGACCAGAATACCTGGTACAATCCGATACCGCAACACCCTACCAAACAGATATTCCCTACATCCTTTGCCTGTATTCTGAGGCTTCTCTCTTTCAAGAAGGTGATTGCCAAAATGAAAAAGCTGCTCAGCGTGAACCTGATCGCACCGAAGAGCAAGGGGTGAATTTCGTTGTAAGCGGATTTTACAATGCCGAAATTCATCCCCCAGGTGAGGGAGACGAAAGCGAGCAAAAAAGGGGCAAGAACTTCTGCCCTTCGCCTTGGTGTGGTGTCGCATCTGCGCTTGCGGATCTTCACAAGGTGTCGGCAAAAGGATTCAGCGTGTTCTGAGGGAGAAGAACTTCGCTTTTACGGACAGGCATATCAAGCATGCGAACCAGTATACCCTGGAAGCGCCGGAATTGCTTTCCACGCGAGAAAAACCGGAAGAGTTTGCCCGAAAAAAAAGAAATAAGCCTTGGTAACGGCCAACTCCTTGAAATTGTTTGGCAGTCCCAACGGGATTCGAACCCGTTGTGCACTGTTTAAAATCAATAACTTACATGGCTTTGGGGGCGGTTTGGAGACAGTTTTGTTAAGACAAAAATAAAGCATCGTGATCGATCTTCTTAATAGCATCTTCTGACGAGGCGTCATGTTCTCAACAAAAGACTTTACGCTGCTGTGGTCCAAAAAGCGTCATCCATGGGGCAGCCAATAGCAGCACCCTGGATTTTCTACAACAAAAAATATCGGTTGAAAAGGACAAAAGCTCTTATCGTTCGCGGTAAGGGCTTTTTTTGTTGGGAAATCGCTTTTTTCAAAGAAATGTCGAATCCATTACAGACCAAATCTGAAAGCAAGGTGATGCCTATGATCAAATAACAAAGAAAGAATGAAAACGTGGCCGATGGACGGGCCGATCTCTCTATTTCGGAGGGTCGGCCCATTTTATTTCACGGATCAAATGGACCGGGTTTCTTGCCTTTGAGACAGGCAAGACGCTCTGACTGGGGCGGCATTCTGCTTCCCGGGTGGCTCACTTGCTTGAATCGACACCGAAGCGGCAAATGCGCAGCTTCCTGCGTTTCTTCACGCGACCGGTTCAAGATGGAGTCCCTGCCGGAGCGCCAAGAGTTCAATGCTTAACAAAATTTTCGAAAGGAGAAAAACATGAAGGAAGAATTGAAGAAAAAGAATGGCAAAGGTGATGGTTTCGAGGAACCAAACCAAGGGCGCCGGTAAGAATCACTTGCTTTTGGAGTTCTAGGAATTCAACGTCCGGACCATGTCTGGATTAGGCTGATCACTGCTATTGCGATTGGAAATCTCTATGGAAAACATGTGCTTGCACAATTTGAAAGTGCAGCTTTCAAATTGACAAAGGAGTTCCTATGTGGTAAAAATCAGACAATGATTCCCAGGACGCTTTCAAATCGCCTCAAAGAGCTGGCAGGCCCTTTCCCGGTGGTCTTTCTTACCGGGCCCAGGCAGTCGGGGAAGACCACTCTCGCCCGTGCAGCCTTCCCGGAATTCAGCTACATCTCCCTGGAAGACCTTCAGAACCGTGAAGAAGCCTCGGAAGATCCGCGGGCCTTTCTTCGCCGGCTTGATGGAACCAAGGGGGCTGTTCTGGACGAGGTGCAGCGGGTGCCGGACCTGTTTTCTTACCTGCAGGGGTTCGTAGATGAACAACGCGGAGGACCTCTAGTTCTTACAGGGTCTCAGCATTTTCTCCTCTCGGAAAAGATCAGCCAGACTCTCGCCGGACGGGCCGCCATTCTGGAACTGCTTCCCCTTTCAACGGCAGAGCTGTGCAGTCGCACGGCCCTTACCCCTGAGACCTTCCTGGAGCCCGCCCACCCCGTCCCAAAGCCTGACGGCCTTGACCTTTACGAAACCATGTTCAAGGGTTTTTTCCCGAGGATATATGACCGTGATCTAGACGCACCTGCTTGGCTTGACGGGTATGTAAGGACCTATGTGGAGCGCGATGTCCGCCAGGTGGCGGGCATTGGGGATCTGGATGCCTTTGCCCGATTCCTGGCGCTCTGCGCTGGTAGGGTGGGAAGCCTTCTGAACACCTCTTCCCTCGGGGCCGATTGCGGGGTGACCCACGTCACGGCCAAACGATGGATCTCCGTCTTGAGAGCCAGTTATGTGCTGGATCTCTTGCCACCGTTCTATGAAAATTTCTCCAAGCGTCTCATCAAGAGCCCCAAGCTCTATTTTGTGGACAGCGGACTCCTCTGTCACCTGCTGGGCATAAGGAAGGCTGAGGATGTGCGGATTCATCCCCTGCGTGGAGCCATTTTTGAGAACTTCGTCCTCAACGAGATCCAGAAGCTCTTCCTGCACAACGGTCAAAGGCCACCCCTCTATTTCTGGCGGGATTCCCGCGGATTGGAGATAGATCTCGTGCTGGACATGGGCACAAGGCGCGTTCCTGTGGAGGTCAAATCTGCAGAGACCGTTGCCGCCGACTTCTTCGACGGACTCGACCAATATATCCGTCTGTCCCATGACCCTGGCGGGGTGCTGATCTACGGAGGCAGTGAGGAGTACAGGCGCAGGGGCCACCATGTTCGACCCTGGTGGAAATGCTCCTGACCCCTGTTGAGCATCCGTGTGAAACAGCGACGGTATCGCATCGTCTACGCGGTCCAAGACGAAGAACGCACAGTGATCGTGGTGAAAGCTGGACACAGAAAGGAAGTCTATCGGTGAGCCATAATACTCTCTTGCTCGACCAGAATGCAGCCGAGGACGGTGAGTGGATCATCCGCTCTCTTTTGATCACAGACTGTTCAATAGGCGAAGCCTTTGGCGGCACTGCACCAGACCCTTATATATCCCGGAGAGGGATCCAAGGTCCTTTACCGGTCCAAAGATGCAAAAAAGGATACGCTATGGAAAACACCGCAGCCAGACGAATCATCGAGAACGCGGTTACGGGCGTCGAAACCATGGCAGCCTCTTCCAGGTGTTGGGGTAAACGTCTTCGATTTCATCATTGGGGACCTAGTGGAGGCCAGATTCGCCAAAGACGCATACAAGTTCGATTCTGCCAATGAGCACTTCCTGACGGTCACATGGATTCGAACCATGCTCACGCCATTCGACAGGCCGACCGTGATCGCATTCCCCCCAGCAGAACAAGAATCAGCCCGCCTTCATTGCCCGCAACTTCACTGTAAAGGTTTTCGGCCCGCTCTTTGCTTGACACAGGGTTTCCTGGTTTCTATTCTCTTATCATGAATGAAAAGGGTAAATGATGGCGGATATGGACTATTACAAAACTTTGAACATTCCGGAGAATGCCTCGCAGAAGCAGATCAAGGAAGCCTACCGGAGTCTCGCTTTTCAGTATCACCCGGACCGGAACCACGACCCTGAAAGCAGCGCGAGGATGAAGGCTATCAATGAAGCCTACGCGGTCCTTTCCAACCCGGAGAAGCGAAGAGAGTACGATGCCGTTCGACGACAGTTCGGATCTGACGCTTACGGCCGCTTCAGGTCCAGCCACACGGAGAGCGACATCTTCAGGGGTTCGGACATAAACCGGATCTTTGAGGAGATGGCTTCGGCCTTCGGATTCAGAGGATTTGAAGAAATTTTCAGGGAAGCCTACGGCGAGGGATACCGAAGTTTCGAATTCAGGAGACCCGGCTTTACGGCAAAAGGCTTTGTGTTCACCGGCAGACCGCACAGCAAACAAAGCGTGCAAGCCGGGAAGGCGCCTTTCTTTGCTGAAAAGCTCTCTCGCTATCTCCTCAGGAAGGTGACCGGAATAGAAACCCCTCAAAGCGGTAAGGACGTCATTGAAGCGATCGAGCTCACCCCGCAAGAGGCCCTGGAGGGTGGGCCGTATCCTTATTTCTACAGGAAAGCATCCAAGAAACTCGTTGTCAACGTGCCGCCAAATCTCCGAGAAGGGCAGCGCATTCGCCTTGCAGGGATGGGCGAGGAGGGCAAAGGCGGAGGGAACCCCGGCGATCTTTATCTCAAGGTGAAAATTCGCAAGCCTTTGTGGGGAAAGGTGAAGGGCGTTTTTGCGTCCCTGAAAAACCAGATCGATATCATCAAGTGCTGAGATTACAGCACGTGTCCTTTCTTGAGGTGATTTGTGCAGGAATATGGTCCTGCCTTCTTTGAAATCCAGCTTAATACCCATCCCGGCCCTTCATCTTCACGGAGTGTTCTTTAAGCCGTCTTGCTATCCGCGCCAGGTGGGGCTATATGTTTGAAATGAGAGCTTCGTTCACACTGCGAAAGCACGCGCACGTAATCGTTTTCAAAATGCGCCGATTATCGGATGGAATGGAAAATGACTCCAAAGATAGTGTTTTGTCTGCTCCTTGGGGCATTATTTATCTCAGGGTGCGGCTCTGACACGTTGGATTTCAAGATCCGTTATCAAGAGATATCCGGGTTGAGAAAAGATGATCGGGTTCTCTTCGAAGAGCGCCAGATTGGAAACGTCAATGATGTGAAATACACCAGCCAGGGAGACTACCTGGCGGACGTATCCATCAACAAGGAATTTGCCAATGATATAACCGAGCACAGCCGCTTTTACATAAGCCTGGATTCAATGGAGAGGGGACGCCAGGCAGTCCATATGGTTCGGATCAAAGATGGTGGTGCACCTTTACAAAAAAGCGCGATTGTGGCCGGGACAACGAAATATGCCGTCTTATTTGACCAATTCGGCGTTGGATTGCAGGACAATTTGAAAAGATTTGAATCGGAATTAAATGCTCTCTTAGAGAGCTTCAGATACCTGTCGGAAAGCGAGCAGATCAAGCGGCTCGAAAAGGAACTGGACCGTCTTCTTGCGGACCTACAATATTTGAGCGAAGCAATGAAGCACAAGCTTAAAACCGAGATCCTGCCCCGCATCAAAGAGACGATTGAAGAACTGAGAAGAAGGCTGAAAGAATTGAGGCGCGAAGATGACTTGAAGCATGTTGATCGGAAAGTTGAGGAATTAGCGATTGAGTTGTGAATGTAGGCAGAATTTGAAAAAAACTGTGGCCTCATCATCATAAGTCTATTGGGCTCCACCTGGGCGATAGGTAATTCGGTCTCCTTGCGGTTAGGGTCATCTTAGAAATGGCAGCACACCTGATAGTCTCTCGCTTGGTGACAAACCTGGAAAGATGAGATTTGAGCGAATGCCGAGTAGCGGGCAATCTTCAGCGATTC
>JAWOJI010000198.1:0-3826 GCA_046481735.1 Desulfatiglandales bacterium
CCGTGAAGGGGCAGAGCACGGACAAAGATTCTTTGTCCGTGCACCGAAGTGTAGGGTTTTTGTCATCAGTGGTGGCACGGACAAGCGTGGCTTGTCCGTGAGTTGGTAAGAGTCAGCACGGACAGGATTCTCCTGTCCGTGGCACCGGGGTGTTCATGCTGAACTCTGAACACCGAACCCCTAAACATTCCATGATGTTGGGGACGGCATGAAACGTCGAAGAGTCGATGAGATTCTCCGGCCCTATGAAGAGGGAGTTCCCCTGGATCCATGCGTGGAGATGGGAGGAAGGATCATCGATGCCATCCAGGTCATGGTCACCAACAATTTGAAGTTCCTTGCAGTAACCATCAACAAAAGGCCTGTGGGAATGGTGCGTCTTGAGGACGCCTTCAAGAAGGTGGGATTGCACGTCAGGAATCAGTAATATAAAATCTGCGCAGCAGATTTTATTCGGGCTTCTGCTTGAACTGCTCCGCTTCAATGCCCGCTTGATTCATGAGGCGATGAAGATATTGTCTCTGAATGCCTGCCGCTTCGGCAGCCTTGCTGATGTTGCCTCCGCTATGCTGCAAAAGAGACATGATGTACTGCCTGTGAAACAAGCTGATCATTTTATCTTTGGCATCTTTAAAGGAAAGGGTGGCCGTCTCTTCGGTCAGATTGGGGAAGATCGACTCACCCTCGGCATCCAGGTGCAGGTCTTTGAGGGTCAGGGTTTTTGAGGCACAGAAGATGACGCCCCGTTCGATGATGTTTTCCAGCTCTCTCACGTTGCCCGGGTAATCCCGCGAGAAAAGGGCCTGCATAGCCTCCGGCGAAATCTCAGGGATGTCCTTTTGGTTGGCTCGGGCGTATTTTCTCAGGAAATGATAGCTCAGAAGGGGAATGTCCTGTCTCCTTTCCTTCAGGGAAGGCATCTCGATCTGAATTACGTTGAGCCTGTAGAATAGATCTTCCCGAAACCTCTTCTCACGTATATCCGCTTTGAGGTTGTGGTTGGTGGCGGCGATGAACCGGATGTCCGCTTTCCTTGTGTTGACGCTTCCCACGGGCTTGTACTCCCCTTCCTGCAAGAGCCGGAGGAGTTTGGTCTGCATGTTGGTATTCAGGTCCCCGATTTCGTCAAGAAACAGGGTCCCCTCATCAGCTTCTTCGACCAGACCTCTCTTATCCTTCCAAGCCCCTGTAAAGGACCCCTTCAAGTGGCCGAAGAGCTCGCTTTCGATAACCTGTTCAGGAATGGCGGTGCAATTCACGGTCACGAATTTCCTGTTTCCTCTCAGACTGTGCTGGTGAACGGCACGGGCAACCAGTTCCTTGCCGGTGCCGCTTGCGCCCGTGATCAACACCGTGGCCATGGTGGGCGCCACCTGCCGGATCCTCTCGAGGAGATCTTTCATCACAGGTGTTGACCCGACCATGAGGGGGGACCCCTCCTTTTCAGCCAGGGCCTTGCGAAGGGACAGGTTTTCTCTGACCACTTCCTGCCACTTCATTACCTTTTCCACAGTGATGAGAATTCTCTCGCGCCGGAAAGGTTTGGTAATGTAATCATAGGCGCCCTTTCGGGTTGCCTCCACAGCCGTTTCGATAGTGGCGAAAGCGGTGAGAATAACCACAGACACATCCGGGCGTACCTTCTTGACCGTTTCGAGAACCTTGATGCCGTCCATCCTTGGCATTTTGAGATCCGTGATCACGAGGTCAAAGGGTCGCTCTTTGAAAAGCTCGAGGGCCCTCACGGGGTTTGTCTCCGTGACCACCTCATGCTGGGTCTCCTCTGCGAGAATTCTTTTGAGAAGGGCCAGCATGTCCTTCTCGTCGTCTATGATCAGTATTCTTCCCGGCATTCGGTATCACCTCAAGGCAAAAATCTTTGAGCTTACAAGCAACATTGAGCCGACCTCGGCGGATGTTTCGGCCTTTTATGCTGCAAGAGTGTTCAGGGGTTCAGTGTTCAGCGTTCAGCATGAACGCAACGGTGCCACACTGACCCCGGCAAAAGGACGGACTCCTTGTCTCCCTGCTCCTGCCAGCGCGAAAAAACCCAAGAACAAACGTCTCACACAGAGCTCACAGAGTTCACAGAGAATGCGACAAAAAATCGATAAGTTTCTTTTTTCCCTCTGTGATCCCTGTGATCTCTGTGTGAGCCAGTCTTTTCTGATTCCTGAACGCTGAACACTTGTTGCTCTACGTCTGCGTCAGGAGTTTGATGGTGAACGCAGTGCCGCCGGCTTTTGCCGGCGTGGCTTGCCGGCTTGCGCAATCAATGGTCCCGCCGAACTTGGTGATGATACCATAGCTCACGAACAGTCCCAAGCCCGTTCCCTCTCCCTCGGGCTTGGTCGTAAAAAAGGGCTCGAAGATGCGGTCCATGTGCTCTTCCTTGATCCCGGTTCCTTCATCTTCTATGGTGATCGCCGCCTTTCGGCTCGCTCTTTCCATGTAGGTGTGGATCTTAAGGGTCCCTCCCGAAGGCATTGCAGAAACCGCGTTGGTGACCAGGTTCAGAAAGACCTGCTGAAGCTGACGGGGGTCTCCTTGAACAGGGGGCATACCGTCCATCAAGAGGAGTTCCAAATCGATATCGTGCATCTCCAGGGTATGCCTGACCACCTTGATGATATCTTCAAGACACTGGTTCACGTCCGCATGCTCCCCGTCCCCTTGCCCCAGACGGGCGAAGCTCAGAAGATTCTCCACCACGTCTTTGCAGTGAAGTCCCTGCCGTTCGATGGTTTTCAGGTCTTCGTATTCCTGGGAATCCTTATCCTTCTTGCGCAGCAACAGATCGCAGAAACCCAAAATCACCCCCAGAGGATTGTTCACCTCGTGGGCGACACCCGCGGCCAGGGTTCCTATGGAAGCAAGTTTTTCAGCATTGATGAGCTGCCTTTCCAGGTTCTTGTTTTCTGTGATGTCTCTCGCGATGCAAAGAACGGCGCCTACCTCCCCCTGTTCATTCTTGAGGGGCATGAAGTTGGCGCTTATCCAGGTCTTGTGGCCTGCCAGGTCAATTTCGAATTCATCACGGACGCTTTTCCCTGCCTTGAGCACCAGTTTCACGAGCCTCAACTGTTCTTGGGCTACCTTCTCCGGAAAAAGCGTTTGAAGCCCCTTTCCAAGAAACTCTTCGGCCCGGCCCCCGAAAAAACTCGCCGTAAAACTGTTCATGGATTGGAAGCACCCTTCGCCGTCAACTGTGAAGATAAAGTCCTCGGCGCTCTCCACCAGAGACCGGTATTTTTCTTCGGACTTTTTCAACTCCTCGGTACGCTTGTTTACTCGTGCCTCGAGGGTTCTCGACCACCTCATCTCAAAAAAAAGCACGGCCCCCGCACCGACGAGAATGGCGAAAATGACGAGGCCCTGGAGGAAGAATTGCCTCAGGTATGCGCGCTGAACCGAGTCTTCGATTTCCGAGATCGGCGCGACAACGGCCACCGACCAGATTTGAAACGGTTTTCGGGAAAGGATGATCGGGGAATAGGCAATCAATTTCTTGATTTTTCCCGTGATTCCCCGGTGCCACCCGGAGAAGAACCAGCCCGTGCCCTCCTGCCCCTGAAGCATCTTCTCTCTCTGGATAAAGGCGATCATGCCGAGAGGGACGCCTTGGTATGCTTCCTCCCGGATTTCAATGGCAGGTTTCCCTATGAACTCCGCATTGGGGTGATAGAGGAACCGTCCTTCCCCGTCGATCAGCCAGGCATATCCTGTTTTTCCGGATCGGATATCCCCCAACATCGGGTTCAGGAACCACGATACATTCAGGTCGAATACTAGAAAGGATGTGTTCTTTTCCTTAAGGGGGGTCCAC
>JAWOJI010000206.1:0-2616 GCA_046481735.1 Desulfatiglandales bacterium
GCTCATAGAAAGTCAGACGCCCTTTGCGTACGGGCGACCTTATGCTGCCCTATGTCAATGAAGCAGGGGAGGTCAGGGAGGAACGCTTTGATATGGTGGTCCTTTCCGTGGGCATGGAAACCTCCCCCGAGGTGGCCCGACTTGCCGGGAAACTCGGCATCGATCTCACGGAAGGCCGTTTTTCCAGGACCGGCACATTTCAGCCGGTTCGATCGTCCAGGCCGGGCATCTTTGTGTGCGGCGCCTTCCAGGGCACAAAGGATATCCCTCAATCCGTCATTGAAGCTAGCTCTGCCGCTGCGGAGGCCGGCGCTCTCCTGTGCGCCGCCAGGAACACCCAAACAAGGCGGAAGAAAGCGGTGGCGGAAAGGACCGAGGGGGGGAAGACACCCAGGATCGGCGTATTCGTTTGCCATTGCGGCATCAACATCGCGGGAGTCGTGGACGTACCGGCTGTACGAGACTATGCCGCCACCCTTCCCTTTGTGGAATTTGTCGCCGACAACCTCTTCACCTGCTCGACCGATACCCAGGACACGATAAGCCGGGTGATTAACGAAAAAGCCTTGAACCGCATCGTGGTGGCCGCTTGCACGCCCAAAACCCATGAGCCCCTTTTCCAGGAAACCCTGGTCAGCGCAGGGCTGAACAAATACGTCTTTGAGATGACCAATATCCGCAATCAGGACTCGTGGGTGCACAAGGACGCTCCCGACAAAGCGACGGAAAAAGCCAAGGACCTGGTTCGCATGGCTGTCGCCAAGGCGGCCCTCATGAGCCCGCTCAAAGAGACCGAAGTGGATGTCAATCAAAGGGCGCTGGTGGTGGGAGGAGGTCTTTCCGGCATGGCGGCTTCAAAGGCCCTGTCAGGACAGGGCTACCAAGTAACCCTCGTGGAAAGGGGGGAGGCTCTTGGAGGCCAGGCCCTTCGTCTTTTCAGGACCTGGCGCGGGGAGGACATTCAGGAAAACCTCTCGGCCATGGTGAAATCCGTACAGTCGGATCCGCGCATCGATGTGCGGCTTGGCACCGAATTGAACCAAGTGGAGGGGTTTGTAGGGAACTTCAAGACCACCTTAAGCCAAAACGGCAGGGAACACCCGGTTGAGCACGGCGTGGCGATTCTGGCCACGGGAGCTCAGGAATTCAAGCCCCAAGAGTATTTATACGGAAAAGACCCCCGGGTTCTGACTCACCTGGAGCTGGACCGAAAGTTCATGAACCATGACCCGTCCCTGAAAACGCTAAAGACGGCCGTGTTTATTCAGTGTGTTGGCTCCAGGGAACCGGGGAGGCCCTACTGCTCCAGGGTGTGCTGCACCCACGCCATTGAAAGCGCTCTGTACCTCAAGGGGATTAACCCGGATGCGGAAGTCTTTGTGCTCAACCGAGACATACGGACCTATGGGGAACGGGAGTACCTTTACCGGGAAGCGCGCATGGCCGGCATTGTCTTTATCCAGTTTTCCCTGGACACAAAACCCAAGGTTTTTTTGGAGAATGGGAATCTGAAGGTGGAGGTCCTGGATCCGGTTTTGGGCCAGAGCGTGGGAGTGAAGACGGATCTTCTGGCCCTGGCCACAGCCATCGTGCCCTACAAAGATGAAAAGCTGGCCCAGTTCTTCAAGGTGCCCATGAACGAGGACGGATTTTTTGTCGAAGCCCACGCAAAACTTGGGCCCTCGGAATTCGCCTCCGACGGCGTGTTTCTATGCGGCATGGCCCATTACCCGAAACCCATTGATGAGGCGATCGCCCAAGGCCAGGCGGCGGCGTCCAGGGCGGTAACGCTGCTGTCACGGGACAAAATCCGGGTGAGCGGCACCGTGGCGTATGTCCATCCGGCAGTATGCAGCAGCTGCGGCGTCTGTGTGGAGGTTTGTCCTTACTCGGCTCCTTCCTTTGTTGCAAAAGGGCCGTTTGCAGGCAAGGCGGAAATCAATCCGGTGCTTTGCAAAGGGTGTGGTTTGTGTGTGGCCTCATGCCGGTCAGGGGCATTGAACCTGCGCGGGTTTGAGGAAGAGCAGATCATGGCCATGATCAACCAGATCTAAATCGCAGGAGGCGGGTTGCTCGTGGCGACTTGCCAATTGCACCTCGAAGTCCGAGGAAGAGAATCAAGAACATATCGCACATCACTGGGAGAAAAGTGCAACAGGCAACTTGCAATCAGCAACATGCGACTATTCCCAGAAAGCAGACTATGTGTTGGAGACAGCTATGAGTGATTGGGAACCGAAGATAACGACTTTTCTGTGCAACTGGTGCAGTTATGGGGCGGCGGACCTTGCAGGGGTGAGCCGTCTTCAGTACCCGCCCCATTTCAGGGTGATCCGGGTGCCCTGTTCGGCCAGGGTGAGCCCGAAGTTCATCCTGGCCGCGTTTCGGCACGGCGCGGACGGGGTGTGGGTGTCGGGGTGACACCCCGGCGACTGCCATTACCTGGAAGGTAATTACTATGCGAGAAGGAAGTTTGCCCTGTTAAAGGGTCTTCTGGATCACGTTGGGATAGAGCCCGGGAGGCTTCATTTTTCGTGGATTTCGTCTGCTGAATCGACCAAGTTTGTGGAGGTGGCGCAGGCGGTGGCCAAGGAAGTGGAAGGTCTCGGACCGGAG
>JAWOJI010000248.1:0-3976 GCA_046481735.1 Desulfatiglandales bacterium
CTTTTCACTGAAGTGGCTCAAAGATCAAAGGTATGCGGGTCCGCTCGTTGTCGTGGGAAGATCCCTTGGCAGCGCCTCGGCACCCGAGCTTGGAATCCGTTACAAGGAGCACTTGGCAGGCCTGATTGTGGAAAGCGGGTTTGCTTACACAGGCCCCCTGCTCCGGCTTCTCGGGGTTAACCCTGGGGCGATCGGTTTCAAAGAAGAGGAAGGACTCGGAAACCTTGATAAGATCAAGACCTGGGATAAACCTGCCCTGATCATCCATGCAGAGTACGACCACATCATTCCCCTTGCCGAGGGCGAAGCCCTCTACCATGCGTGCCCTTCGCCGGACAAGACCCTCCTGAAGATCCCGGGTGCGAACCACAATGATATATTTGTTCGAGGCTTCAACGAGTACATGCGCGCGGTGAAAGGGCTGGCTGAGACGGCCGCCGCAAGCAGGATCGGAGTTTCCTGATGATGGTACCACCGGTAAAGACGATCGCCTCCTCACCCTGATGTATCATTCCACGGCACGTACGGCCGTTGCTTCGCTGCACTGAATGACTATGGTTTCACCAAGGAGCCCGACCATGGAGAAAAAACTTTCATTTTACGGAGAAAATGTGCGGCTGAGGGCACGAAAAAGGCCGCAGGTCAGTTGGATGGGGCCGAAGTTCGCATTGATTCTGGCTGCTGCCTTGTACGCTATGCCTGGTCTGAGCGGCGCTCATTCGCTGCCCGTGTCTTGGGATGAAAGCATCGAGGTTGCCCATGGAAGTGCTTTCCGGGGACCGTGGCGCATGAATGAGTCGTTGTGGCACTTCGTGGACGATCCTACGGTCGCTATCACCGATGAGGGGAATGTCGGGGTAGCTTGGGCCGACCACTCGCGGAAGGATATATTGTTCCAGGTCTTTGCCCCGGATGGCAGGCCGCGCTTTGCCGAGCCCGTAAACATCTCCAGGAGCCCGCGTATCTTCTCCTGGCTGCCCCGGATCATCATGACTTCCGGTCGCCCGGAGGAGGTCTATGTGCTATGGCAGGAGATTATCTTTTCAGGGGGCACACATGGAGGAGAGATTTTGTTCGCCGGCTCCGGAGACGGCGGAAAAACTTTCAGCGAGCCGCTCAATCTTTCCAACACCCCTGCCGGAGCCGGCAAAGGACGCCTTTTCACAAACCTGTGGTTCAACGGGAGCCTGGACCTGGCCAGGAGTTCGGATGGGATGCTCTACGCAGTGTGGACGGAGTACGAGGGTCCGGTGCGCTTCAGTCGTTCCACAGATGGGGGGCGCAGCTTCTCCGCACCGGATTTGATTGCAGGCGGACCCGGAGAATCGCCCGGCCGTGGCCCGTCCCTGGCCGTTGGGCCGGGCGGGAACGTCCACCTGGTCTGGACCGTGGGAGAAGAGATGAGCGCCGACCTTCACTACACGCTATCCACAGACCAGGGCCGCACCTTCGAGAAGCCGCGGACAATCGCTGAGAGCGACGGTTATTCCGATGCGCCCAAGATCGCGGTAGATAGACAGGGCATCATTCACCTTGTTTACGCCGAAAGCCCTTCCGGTCCGCTGGAGTCTTACCATGTTCGTTACGCACGATCAAAGCAGGGAGATGGAACGTTTCTGGAACCGGTGGAAATATCGACGGCCCATTCCAGGATATTCAAAAGCGTAGGCTTCCCCTATCTGGATCTTGACGGGCAGGGCAATCTGTACGTCCTCTGGGAACTGTTTCAGGAAGAGGAATTCTTCCCCAAAGGCCTTGGACTCACCTGCTCGGGAGACGGAGGGAAAAGCTTCGCGGCCCCTGTAATGGTTCCCGGAGATCTTGATCCGAAGCTAGGCTTCAGCGGCAGTCAGCAGGGGCTGTTCATGAAGAAGCTTGCTGTGAACAAAGCGGGTGAGATAGCCATCGTCAACAGCACCTTCAAACCGAGTGAATCGAGCCGTATCTCACTGACCCGCGGCCGTGTAGCCCCAATACAGTGACGTCCCGCCAAAAGGAGCACTCGGATCACTTCGCTCTAACCCCCTCCCCTTAAACCTGCCAAAAATCCGCATCTCTTCGCGCCCTTCTCGGTGACAATTCTTCTTGGTCCGTGTGTGTCTGTGGCTGACGGCCCCGTTTTTCCCTTGACAATCCACTCAATTTTGCCCAGATTAAAAGCCGACTGGGGGATCGTTCAGCGGCAGGACGATGGGTTCTGGCCCCATTAACCGAGGTTCGAATCCTCGTCCCCCAGCCATCAAACAATGGGCGAGCAGGCAGTATGCAGTAAGGACTAGGCAGCAAAACCGCAATTTTTCTTTTGCTCCTTTCTGCTTACTGATTTTAAGCGGCGTCAGCCGCGTTATACAAAATCGTGCAGCGATTTTGTGAATGGTCCCATCGTCTAGCGGTCTAGGATATCGCCCTCTCACGGCGAAGACACGGGTTCGAGTCCCGTTGGGACTGCCACTTAACTATCTGATTTTATTTACTTCATAGCCTCAAAAAACTGTCTCCAAACTGCCCCCAAAGATCATTTTCCCATCTCTTTGATCTTCGCCAGATTGAGGCCCTGATACCTCCGGGTCATGTCCGTTCGGGTATGGCCCAGCACCACGCGCACCAAGTCAAGCTGGTCCAAATGTTGGATTGCGAAGCTGTGGCGAGTGCCTTGGTTCAAGGTCACTTTCGGGGCCCCCACTTTATCCCTCGCCTCATTCCAGATCCGGCTGATGTCCGCAGTATAGGGGCGGCCTTTTTGATTACGGAAAACAAAACCGCCGATGCCCCGTATCGCTTTAAAGGTCTCGCGAATCCACTCAGTACCAAAACGGCAATAAGTGTTTCGTTCATGACCGGCTCCTTTGCGTATTATCAATTTTATGCACAAAAAAAACCTGGCGGGAATTGGCGGCATACCTCACTATTTCAACAGTATCTCCGGCCTCAATGGTTTCATCGGCAAGAGCATCCCAGGCGGTTCCCCGGTATTGAATACGTCCAGAATTGCCGGGCGTAATTGTTTTCAACACCTTAACGTGTGCCCCCGGGGAAAGTCATCGAAGTCTTTATCCGGCTTATCGGAAGATACCCCGCGAAAAATCCGCATCAGCCATTTGCGCAGCAACAGCAGGGAAGCGATGGATGTTGTAAGAAAAAGCAGTATCTGTTGTGTGAGGCTTAAGTCCCAAAGCAGTAAAGCGCCAGACGTTCCCAAGCAGCCGATCCCAAAAAACAGGACGATAAAGCCGGGCAGGTAAAGCTCCAAGAAAGCCAGACCGATACCCAGCAGGAACCAGATCAACCAGGGTGTAATCAGTGTATCCAGGCTCAAGCGCCTTATCCTTATATTTAGTGGTTATATGAATAATAAATGGGAAGGGTTGTGGGTTATAAGAAGCCCCTTTTTCGGAGCCAAACTATAACGAACTCAGCCTTGTTTGTCAATGATAGGGCCTGACCCTAAATCCACCGTCTAATTCGGGTTCATTGAAGTGAATCAAACGGTTGGATAGGATTCCTGATCACCAGGAAGGCATCAGATGCAAGGCTTCCGATATCCCGAGGAATGAGGCGTACAGGCCGGTACGCCGCAGTGACGAGGGATGAGGGTAACGCAGCAGATGATGTCTTGATGGTGGATCAGGGCTGACCGTGATGTTGTGAACATTTGCCTTCCCCACCGCATTTATCCTCTCCTTCAAAACCCCCGAGTACTTGAATGTGATCACCCTCCTGCCATCCAGGGTCAAATCTCCTCCGGTGGCCGGGTTTCTTCCCTTTCTCGGGGCCTTCTTCTTCACATAAAACTTCCCGAACCAGCTAATCAGGACATCATCGCAACAGCGGGACCGAAAAAGACATAGCCAACCTCGCCCTGGAAAGGTAAAGGTGGTATGTAGTCCGGTGAAATAAGGAGCGAGGCATTCTCTCATTAAGGAATCTGCTTTGAATTCAAGCAAATCCGACCATATTGACACCCAAATAGACGATG
>JAWOJI010000258.1:0-8773 GCA_046481735.1 Desulfatiglandales bacterium
GTTGTTCACTCCGGCCGCGATGATCTGAACCAGTATAAGGCCATGTTTGCGGTGGAGACGGAGCGTCGCACACCGGCGGATGCCCTCGAGGGCGCGGACGTCTTCGTTGGTCTGTCTGGTCCGGACCTGCTGACACCCGAGATGCTCAAGTCGATGGCGGACAACCCCATTGTGTTTGCCTGCTCCAACCCGGATCCGGAGATCGCACCTGAGGTGGCACTGGCTACTCGGGATGACCTGATCATGGCAACCGGCCGGTCCGACTACCCAAATCAGGTAAATAACGTTCTGGGCTTCCCGTTTATCTTCCGGGGGGCGCTGGATGTGCGGGCGATGGCGTGGGCAACGAGTTCTTTGCCCGTCCCGCTCTCGCCGTAGATGATGACCGGCGCCTGGGACCCGGCCGCTTTTTCGATGAGGTCATAGACACGCTGCATTGCCGGGGATTTCCCCACCATCCCCCCAAAACGCTCTTTTGATGGAAGTTGCCTGGAGAGTTCCTGAATTTTTCGGTCCCGCTTTTCCACCTCGGAAAGGTCGATCATCGTCTCCACGGCGCCGAGAAGTTTGCCCTCTTCGTCCTTGAGAAGAACCGCGTTTTTCAGGACCGGCACGATGGCGCCGTCTTTGCGGATAATGTCGCATCGAACCCTCTCACGCTTTCCTTCCGGATGTTCGAAGAGCTTGCACCAGTGCTTTCGGCTGTTTTTCCGGACCATCTCACAGGCGTCGCACTGAAAAACCGTGCAGGGTTTCCCAACGATCTGATCCCGGCTGTGGCCGGTCATTTGTTCAAGGGCCCTGTTGACCATCACAATGCGCCCTTGCGGGTCGATGAGGATCAGACCTCCATGCATGTTTTCCAGGATTTGAGAAAAATGGCGGCGGAATGGATGGTCCATGGAATTTGACATGTGGTTTAACCATTCTGTTTAATCATACTTTACATTATACGCAGGCGAAGCCCTCGTCAAGTGCCGGTCAATCCAATTTATTTCCAATTTGCACGGGCCTTCGGGAGGTGCTACAAGGCGAAAAAGAAACCATGGCACTGAACTTGCTCTACGGTAAAAGGCTACACTCCTCTGTGGCCTTTGGGAGCTGAAGAGAAACTCTTTTGCAGGGATGACCCATGAAGCGTTATGAATTCTTTCTCGCTTTGGTTGTTGCCATCACTCTCTTGTGGCAAATCGGTCGAGTGGAGACCAAGGAACCGTCCGATAAAAGCGCATTGAGTGGTTCCACCAGTTCCTGTGTTGCCTGCCACACCGATTACAAGGCATTGCAGGAACTGGCGACTCCTGATGCCGACCCCCCCATGGAAGGCTGCGGCGGCGCAGCGCCGCACATCGACCCTTGTGACAGGGTCTTTTTGGGAGGGCCCGGTTACGAAGCTTTCAAGAGCTCTGCACACGGGGAACTCTCGTGCACCGAATGTCACGGCGGTGTGGATGGGACCATGGACAAGAAGGCGGCCCACTCCGGAGATTTTATCAAGCACCCTTCCCGGAATGCCGAGGCGGCATGCGGGGACTGCCATGACGACATCGTGAAAAATGCCGCGGGCAGCTTGCACGAGCAGGGATGGGGACAAAAGAGGAGTGTCGCCAAGCGTATGGGCCATTCCGCCTTTGACCGGCTGCCGGAAACGCTTCAGGCCGCCTACGGCCAGAACTGCGCCACATGCCATGCCGGCTGTGGAGAATGTCACGTCAATCGGCCCAAAGCGGCGGGCGGTGGGCTTTACAAGGGACATCAGTTCACGCGTACACCGGACATGCGGGACACATGCGTGGCCTGCCACAGCAGTCGCGGCGGGCACTCCTATTTCGGTCTCGGTATCGGGGCTCAGCCGGATGTCCACCTGATGCAGGCAGGTTACACCTGCCTCGAGTGCCACTCTCAAAAGCAGCTTCACGGGGACGGCAAAATCCATGAGAATCGGTACGAGACCCCGTTGTCACCCAAGTGCCAGGACTGCCATGAGGAGGTGGCCGATTCCAACACGTATCACAAGGAGCATATCCAAACCTTTGATTGCCACGTGTGCCATTCCCAGGATTACAACAACTGCGGCAGTTGCCACGTGGGCGGCGCCGGGGCCCGCGTGCCTTCTTACCTTGGTTTTAAAATCGGGCTCAATCCCATCCCGGAAGTTAAACCTTACAGGCTGGCGCTCTTGAGACGAACCCTGGCCGCCCCCGACAACTGGTCCGTCTATGGCGTGCAGAAAATGCCCGCCTTTGACGCCAAGGCCACCTATAACTACACCACCCCCCACAACATCCTGCGCTGGACCACTCGCACGCGGGTGGAGGAAGGGGGATCCTGCTTTCAAAACTGTCATGTCATTTCGGACGGGTCCGGCTTGCGTAACAGTGAGTTGTACCTGTTTTCAAAGGATTTGACGGAAGGCTGGGAGAAGAGCGCCAACAAAAACATTGTTGTGGACGGCAAGCTTCCCGCAAGCTGGGGAAAGCCTTGACGCCTCAAATAAAGGAAATGGGTTTTTCATCATAAAGGAGGAGAAAATGAAGCGCACCACGAGGAATAAACTGTTTTTGACTTGCATGCTTTTGGCCGTAACCCTCTTTGCTCTGTCGGGTTTCACCCATGCGGCGCAACAAGAGGGATCCGTCAAGGAAACCGAGGCACTGCTGAACTTCTTCGAGAACGAAAGGGATTACTTTCACAAGGGGGGGCCCTTCGTGATCACGGCCCAAGCACTGCGCCTGAACATGCTCACCAAGCCCCAGTCTCAATACCTGATCGATATCCGATCTCCGGAAGCCTTTGCCAAGGCCCACATCCGCGGAGCGCACCATGTGGACTTTGCAGACGTTTACAAGCACGTGAAGCAGCTCAATGCTTCGTCCTACGAGAACATCGTGGTCATGTGCTTTGCAGGGCAGGCTTCGGCCTATGCCGTTTCCCTGCTGCGGGCCGCGGGCTACGCCAATGCGGTTTCCCTCAAGTGGGGAACCAGTTCCTGGGCTTCGGTGTTTGCTCAGGAGTCCTGGCTGAGGAACCTCAGCAGCGTGCGCACGGATGAATTTGTTCAGACCCCGTCGCGCCCAAAAAATCCCCCTGGGGAACTGCCCAAGCTAAACACGGGAAAGACAAAACCCGAGGAAATCCTGGAGGCGAGACTCGACACGCTGTTTGCCGAGGGGTTCAGACCGATCATGGTGAGCCACTGCTGCCTGTTCAACAGCTGGTATTGTAACAGCGATTACTATGTCGTCAATTACTGGCCGACCGAATTGTACGAGAAGATCGGCCACATCCCGGGCGCTGTGAATTACCCCCCGAAGGAGCAGCCTTTCAGGAGCAGCAACCACCTGCTGACCCTCTCCACAAAGAACCCCAACGTCATCTACTGCTATACGGGGCAGACCAGCGCGTACACGTCAGGCTATCTGAGGCTTATGGGGTATGATGCCCGTTCCCTCCTGTTCGGGGCAAACAGCATCATTTACGACAGGATGCGCGACAACAAAGTTGAAAACACCTTCATCCCGGAAACGGAAATCATGAACTACGATTACGTGAGCGGGAACTGAGACCTGTTTGCATCTTACGCTTGAAGCGTCTGCATGTGGCAGAAAAGGGCGCCCTGCCGTAGTCCGGCAGGGTGTTTTCGCTTCCGCAAAAAGACAAGTCAAAGAGAATTGCCCCCTTCGCAACCCGATTGTCGTGCTCCCGAAGAACCGCAGGTCAGGGCTTTACAAAGGGGCTGATTTGTGCGAAGAAGGATGTCATGCACCCTGAATGTTCTGTCTTTTCATGACACCAGGCTTTGTGCTCTTCTTGCTATCGATTTCTTTTGACGGTCTTTTTCAGAAGGAGGTGTGGGCATGACAAGCCAAGTGCTGGATTACAAAAGAGTCCTCGTGGTGGATGACGAGCCCGATGTCCTCGACACCATAGAGGAACTTCTCCACATGTGCGACGTGGTCAAAGCTTCCACGTTCAATGAAGCCAAGGAAATCCTGGAAAGGGAATACTTTGACATCGCCATCCTGGACATCATGGGGGTGGACGGGTACAAGCTTCTGGAAATCGCGAACCGCAGGGACATTACGGCGGTGATGCTCACCGCGCATGCCCTGAGCCCCGAGGACACGGAGAAATCCTTCCAGGAAGGGGCGGCTTCCTATGTGCCGAAAGAGAAAGTGCCGGAGATCACGACCTACCTGATCGATGTTCTGGAAGCGAAGGAACAGGGGAAGAGCACGTGGTCCCGATGGCTGGACAGGTTCGGCGATTTTTATGACAGGAAGTTCGGGCCTCGCTGGAAAGGGAAAGCCAAGTCCCTGATCGAAAACAGCGGCATGTGGGAATGATCTCGCCGATGATGAAATTCTACAGGTTCTCGCTCGCAGTGATGTTCCTGGCGGTTGGGCCGGCCGCCGGGAGTGGAGAGGCGGCGGCCCGGAAGCTCAAGATAAGCGACTATTACAGCCCTCTAAATCACAAACGCCCGATTCGCCCTGAAACCCGCTACATCATCCTGCACACTACCGAGGGTGACCTCCAGGGATCGCTCCGGAAGATCCATCGCTACGGCGAGGCCCACTACTTCGTTGCCCCCCCAGGGGAGGTCTACCGCATCATCGACCGCAGGAGGATCGCGACCCATGCAGGAAGAAGCATGTGGGAAGGGCGAAGCACCCTTGACAATTTCTCCATCGGCATCGAGGTAGTGGGTAATTACAACCGGGACATCACGACAGCCCAGTACGCTGCGCTTCTCGAGCTGCTGCGGCAGTTGAAGGGACTCTACCGCATCCGGGATGAGAACATCCTCACCCACTCCATGGTGGCTTACGGGCGCCCAAACCGATTTCATCCGAAAAATCATCGGGGCCGCAAGCGGTGCGGGATGATCTTCGCCCACCCGGATGTGAGACGGCGCCTCGGGCTCTCAGCCAGGCCGGTCCGTGACCCTGATGTGGGCGTCGGCCGGCTTGTTGTGGCTGACTCGGAGCTGCAACGCTACCTTTACCAGCCCCTTGTGGTTCTGGCGGCGTCCACCGATTCCGCGGGCCGACAAAGCGTTCCCGGGGACTCGGCAGATTCCATGTTGATCTCCAGAGGAGTCAATGCATGGCGCATCGCCCGCGAAAAGTACGACGACCCGGCGACACTTTACGTGTATCCAGACGGAAGAAGGTTGCGGGGAAACGAAATCCGGGAGTGGGAGAGTATGCCGGCTGGTACGAGGGTCCTTTTCCTGGACGGGGACCAGGAGAGGGAACAGGAATTCGAAGGGTTCCTGGAAATCGGCAAGGATGGGAACACGGTGCACGACCTGGCCGGAGACCTCTACGCGGATGCGACCACGATCTATTTTTTTCCTGACGGGCTTATCCGAACCGGGGCCGAAGTGCATCGCACGGCCTCGCTGCGCAGGCTGCTCGATGCCCCGCCCAAGGGGACCCGGCTGCTGGTCGGGTATGTCTACGGCGGGTATGTTCAACCTGAGCGCTCCGCGTCCCGGATTGCCGGCAAAAAGTGGAATTACCCGTCCACCTTCTATCGTCTGCCCGACGGACGCATCCTGAGCGGCGACGAAGTCGATGACAAATCCATTCCGGGCCGGACGCTGGTTTTCATGCTCAGATAGGTACCGCCATTTTCCAGGACAGGGGGGTATGATCGTTCAAGAAAGCGGCGTATCAGATCCTCATGAAGTTGCACAACTGCTGAAAAATCAGGCGCGGGCGCACCATTCTTTTCTGGTCCCGGGCCTGTTCATCAGCACCGGCGCCGGATAAGCCTCCTCGCATTCCCTGCAGAAGTGGCCGACCTGATCCCATTCCCTCCGAGTCAGGTTTCCCACAAACATGCCGCACACCTCGCAAAATCTGAGACCGGATTGAAAATGGGGATTGGATGCGCTCATCATAAATCCTCTTGGAAGCCGATGATGAATGGGGGTTTACCGGATACCACGCTGCAACGTCAATTCAAGACACGGAAGCAATTGTTGTGCCAGGAGGCGACAACCTTCCAGAGCCCTGCTAAGTACTTAAATATTCGGTGGTTTGCAGGTTCAACCTGAGGGTCTTGGGGACTCCCGGATGTCTACTTTCGTGCCGCCCCGTTCAGTAAAAGAAGTGGAGCATGAGGGTTAATTTCTGATCTTCCATGTCGCGGCGAGATTGGGAATCCCTCAGAGCGGGGATGAATCCGAAGTGCTTTTCACCGCTCAGGGAGAAGTGCACGCTACTGGAGAGCCTTTGCCGATAAGTGAGCACAACATCCACGAAGGATTCGTCCGCCTGACCGCTCAGAAGGGCGTGGGGATACCTGCTCAGGGGCATGCGGAAATCCGTCGAAAAAGACCAACCGCTCGAGGCGGAGGAGAGGTCGAATTGCAGGCCTGCTACCAGTTTCGGCAGGGCAGCTTCATTCACGGATGGACCGTACTCGAAATAGGAAACAGAGGGAGTGACCGAGAGGTTCGCTGAAGGTCTGAGATTCCCTGCGAGCCGCAAGCCCCGTGCAAAGGCGCTTCTATTCTCATAACCGTCCGGACTGCCGAGAATCGGTTGATGGGCGAGACGATTTCCGTCATCCGCGAAGAACAGGCTTTCTCGAAACACGGTGAAACGGGAAATCAACGAAGGGTGGATTCCGCTCGTGAGTTCAAGCTCCACGCGATGCAGCTCCCCTTCCTTAAAAGGATGGAGGGGGTTTATTTCAAACAAAGGCGTCTGAAACGGGGAGACAGAACCCCTTTCATAGCGAAAAGAGACCGCGTTTTCCCGATCGAAAAACAATGCCAGGTCAAGGAAGTTTCTTTCGGGATTGACCGGATTCCTATCGGCCAATCGCCTGGCGCCAACAACTTTCGATCGCCAGTATGGGGCGTTCAGTTCAGCGACAACCACTCCGCTGCTCCTCCCCGCATGGATGAACTTCCCGTCGGAGAGGTAAATGCCCACATGGTTGATGGCTTTGTTCCTGCCTGAGATCGAGAAAAAGACCAGGTCCCCCATTCTCAGGGAATCCAGGGAAATGCCGACCAGTTCGGGGGAGAGGGACTGTTTTGAGGACTGGTGGGGGAGATTGACTCCGAAGATCTCATCATAGATGACTTTGACGAAACCGGAGCAGTCAAACCCCTTTTTCGAGGCCCCCGCTCTTTTGTAGGGAACGCCGAGATATTTCTTCATACCCGCCTGCATCACTTCATCCTGGCGAGGCGCCTTTTCGTCAAGGCCTGTGGCGAGGCGTTTTGCGGGAATCTGATTCGCGAAGGAGTGGTTGGAGGGAAGGCTGATCAGAACAAAGCAGCACAGGAGGACAGCGCACAGGCTGACGATCTTTGGAGTCGAAGGATTCATGAGCAATTCGGATGGATTTGGCAGCCGCAAGATGAGTAAAACAATCAAAGCCAAATGTCAACACAAAAGGAGGGGTCAGGAAACGGTCCGGACAGGACGAACAAAGAGCCTCAGACCCTCTGCCCTCTCAACCGTGATCCATGTTCCCTCCTCGATCGGCGGCATTGGCTCTGCGGCTTCCGCAATCCACAGTTCCCCCCCGATCTGCACATAGCCGGAAGGGGCAAGCTTTCGGGTGACACGGCCGCGTTTGCCGATCATGGATCCTGTTTGCCCAGGTTCTTCCCAATCGTAGGCACGCCAGACAAAGGGAAATAGAAGCACGTCCTTAAGAATCCAGAGAACGAGAACCACCCATGTGTAATCACCAGGAAAGACGCCCCACCGCGCAAGCAGGGCAGTGATGACCCCTGCAGCCAAAAGACCCGGTACCTGGAGAACGGCATAGCGCAGAACCACACGCCCTGACCAGGTTCGCTTTTCCAAAGGGATTCGCCTATCGATTCGCTGCGATTTCACCAAGAAAGCTCTCGACAGCGTGATTCATGGCAGCCGGCTGCTCGGCCATCACCATGTGACCGGCATCCGGAATGATGCGGAGACGGGAAGAATGGATATTCTGCTGGAGATACCGTGAGTATTTGGGCGGCGTCAGCTGATCCTCGGTGCCGCAAAGGATGAGAGTGGGAAGGTGTATCCTGTTGAGCCGATCCCTGATGTCAAGGATGTCGCAGGCCCTGAAATCGCTGTAGATCACTGAAGGGGGGCAACGGCGCACGGTGTGAATGAACCTCTTGCGGATCTCCAGGGGAGTGGCCGGGGCAAAGGCGAAATCCCCAATGGTTTGGAAAAAGGACTCCACGTCTTCCTTGAGCATTTGAAAGATGGCCCCGGCAACGGCAAGCTTTGCACCTGTCCCCACCAGGACAATTCCTGCAAGGCCAGGAGGAGGGTCCACGGCAATCTCCATGGCAATCGCCCCTCCCATGGAATGGCCTGCCAGGACAAAGGGCCTGGAGGGGAAAAGGTTGAAGGCGACAAGACGCACCCACTTTGCATAGGCGGAGATGCTTTCCTCGGGTTCGGAACTCGATCTGCCGTGGCCCGGAAGATCCATTCGGTAGGTCAGGCGCCCGGCCGAAAAGTATTCTACCTGAGGGTCCCATACAGAGGCGTCGCAGCCTGCGCCGTGAACAAAAAAAAGGCTCAAATCCTTTTCAGAACCCAGAATTTCAGGTTCCTCCACATGAATGTTCCTGCCGTTCAGGGACAGCTCCATAGAGCTATTGGACTGCAGGAGCAATCAACAGTTTTTGCCCCGGTCGAAGGGTTGCGTTTCTGCTCAGATTGTTGAGCCGAAGGAGCTGATCCAGGGTGATCCCGTATTTGCCGGCGATGCCGAAGAGCGTGTCGCCGGG
>JAWOJI010000317.1:0-2932 GCA_046481735.1 Desulfatiglandales bacterium
TCCTCCTTCCGCTTCCTCGAATCGACCCGGCTTGTCCTTGACTGCATCGGTGAAGGCGCCCCGTTTGTATCCAAACAATTCGCTTTCCAAAAGGTTTTCCGGTATTCCGCCGCAGTTGATGGACACCATGGTTTTGCCCGCCCTTCGTCCACTGTGGTGAATTGCCCGGGCGATGAGGTCCTTTCCTGTACCGCTTTCCCCCGTGATGAGAACCGAAGTCTTGTGGTCCGCCACCTTTTCCACAAGTTCAAAAACATGGCGCATCGCCTCGCTTCGAGCCACAATATTTCCAAAGGAATACCTCTGCTCGATTTTGTCGATCCTTTTCTGGAGGCTGATATTCTCCTCCTTCAGGCGCTCCCGCTCTTCGGCTTTCTTCAACGTGAGAAGCACTTCATCCGTCTTGAAAGGTTTGGAAATGTAATCGTACGCCCCGATCTTCATGGCTTCCACAGCGTCGTCGATATTACCGTATGCGGACATCATGATAATCGTTTTCTCACTGAACTTTTCCTTGGCTTGCTTCAGAAAGGCCATGCCGTCCATTTTCGGCATCTTGAGATCGCAGAGAACAAAGTCGAATTCTCCGCGACCGATTTTATCGAGCCCCTCCAAGCCGTTTCCCGCAGTTTCAGCCTCATACCCCGCCTTGCCCAGCATGATTTGCAGCATGTGACGCATGTTCTTTTCATCATCAATCACGAGGACGCGTTTGCCCGCCATGATCCTTGCTCCTTTTTATCTTTCTCTTGATTCGCGGCAAGAGGGATGCTCACGGTAATCCTCGTTCCCAGATTTGATTCGCTTTCTGCACGAATGGTTCCCCCAAGACTTTCCACGATCCTGTAGGAAACGGAAAGGCCCAACCCTGTGCCCTTCCCCGGCTCCTTTGTCGTGTAAAAGGGGTCGAAAATATGGGCGATTTCCTCTTCCGGAATCCCCGGGCCGTTGTCTGCAAAGGAAACCCGAATGTGGTCACCCGAGGTTTCGCTCCTGATCCTTATGTACCTTTCCTCTTGCTTCCTTTCCTTTTCGGCCAGGGCATCCACGGCATTCAATAGAATGTTGAGAAAAACCTGTTGAAGCCGGTTCGGGTTGGCGAGAACGACGTCATCCGACGCCGCGAGTTCCAGTCTGCTGTGAATGCTCTCCATCATGGGCTGGGGAGCAAGCATGCTCAGGGTGTTTTGCAAGGCGTCGTGGAGGTGGGTCTCGACCAGCTCCCCGGAAGAAGACCGGGAGAAGTCCAGGAGGTCTCTTATAATCTGACTGACTCTCGTGATTTCCGATTCAATGCGCCTCAGAAAATCCTTCGCTTCTTCCTCCCCCATGTCGCCCGACCGCAGCAGGTCCAGGTATCCCAGGATGATGCCGATGGGATTCCCGATCTCGTGGGCAATGCCTGCTGCGAGTCGACCCACCGAGGCCATCTTCTCCGAACGAATGATTTCGTCCTGGGCATGGCGCAGACTCTCGTTCGCTTCTTCAAGAGATGCGATATGATCCCTGAGCTCTTTCTTGTTTTCCTCCAGGCGACTGAGCATGTTGTGAAGGGATGTTGTGAGCTCTCCGATCTCGTTTCTGGAACCTGCCGCCGGAGCGGGGACCTCGTCTCCCTCTTTGTATCCGGCCGTGAGGGAGAGAAGCTGATGGATGGGTTTGACCACGATTCTCGAGAGAAGCACCAAGCCAACCATTACCAGAACGAGGGTGTCCAGAAGGATGTACAGAAGAATGATCTTCTGGGAATTGCGCAGCGTCTCGTACAGAGGGATTAGAGAACAGGACAGGTTCATGCCCCCGACGATCCTCCCTTGAAAAGACAAGGGCGATGAAATCCATAGATTCTTCTTGCTCAACCAGATAACTCCCCAGGTGGTTCCGCTGAAATGGTGGGCGCCCATACCGGTAGCCGCAGCCTCCCTTGCGCCGGAAAGGGCATAGCCCTCTTGGTCTTCCACAAAGCCTGCGGTCATGAGCTTATCCCCCCCTCGACCGACGATCACGATGTGACCATAATTTCCCTCTTTCATGAGACGAACCAGCCCGGAAGTCAATCGGGAATCTCCTGCCAGATCCGTGAGCTCTTTCATGGAATCGGAAAGGTGCCGGCCGATTATCTCCTCAACGGCCAAGGCGATCAGGTTCCCTGCCTGAAGCCTGGTCCGGATGAGATCTCTTTCCGCAAGCTTGATCATGACCACGTTGATGAGGAGCATGGCCGCCAGAATCAGGAAGGTCAGTTGCGCCAGGATCCCGGTTCGCAGGCTGTTCACGGGGACTCTCACGGCCCGCCTCCCGGGGTCCCCAACCGGAAATACCATTGGGTGAGTTCGCTCCCGAAAAACAGGTAGAGAAGCGTTCCGAGAGCAAGGAATGGACCGAAAGGAATCCTGGCCCTCGCGCCCTGGCGGCTCAGCACCAGCATGGCGCCGCCGATGAGGCTTCCCGCAAGGGACGACAGGAGGATGATGAAGAGGAGAGACCTCCAGCCCATCCATGCGCCGATCATGCCAAGCATCTTGACATCCCCCATGCCCATGCCTTCCTTCCCCGTTATCTTTTCAAAAGCGATCGCCACAAGGAGCAGAAACCCGCCCCCGCCGGCGATGCCGATCAAGGAATCCGTCCAGGCGAGGGGAGAAGAGGGAAGCAGGGAAAAAGCAAAGCCCACGACGATCCCCGGAAGGGAAAGCACGTCCGGGATGATCTTATGATGAAGGTCTATGAAAGCGATGGTGAGAAGTGCTGCGCTGAAGAGCGTGAACAATGCATATTCCAAACCCGCTCCATATTTGAGGAACAAAGCCAGGCTGAGAAACCCCGTGGCCGCTTCCACAACAGGATACTGGGGAGAGATGGTTCGGCGGCAGTGCCTGCACCGGCCGAGGAGCAACAGGTAGCTGATCACGGGCAGGTTGTCATAGAATCT
>JAWOJI010000437.1:0-7607 GCA_046481735.1 Desulfatiglandales bacterium
ACAACACCGACGTCTATGTGGAGGGCGTGTATCAGGGCGCTTCCTCCCTCTCCGACACCGACAACATTGACTTCGGCTCCTTCAACAGCTGGTCGGCGCCGATGGTGCTCCAGTCCTTGAAGTGAATCTGTTCCTCGCTGAAAGCTCTCACATCATCGGAAAGGAAAGCGGCTTTTTCTATGGGGTTGAAATATCCGCTCAAGTCCAGGTCATTCGGCAGAACCCCGGGGAGACTCACGGCAAGCTCCTGCGCGGCCCCGTCGGAGGAAAGATTCCGAAAATCAGGGACGGCGATCTTGATCTTCTCAATGGAAGGGGCGTTGATGTCGATGTAGATCCTCGCCCAGATCGTGTTCTGAACCAGGCACAGGGCTGAAAGAAAAACCAGGCATCCCCATGCATGACGAAAATACGCAGCGTTACTTCTCTTAGTTCCTTTGAAAATCCATGAGGTTGAAACGGATGACGAATTCTTCATGATTCCTTCTTAAGCTCTCCGGAAAGGGAGGTAATGGGTTTGACCTTTCGATGGCCTTGATCACGGACTCATCGAAAAGGGCGTTCTGCGACCTTTTGTCAAAACGCGATGACAGGATCGCGCCGTCTCTTTTGACCGTCAGCAACAGAATTGCTTCACGGTCTTTCTGGCTGTCCGTCGCCACGGGGTAGTGCCAGTTGCTTTTGATTACACTTTCCACCTGCATCTGGTAGATCTGCACAGCCGTTCCTCCGGGTATGCCTCCCCCATAGCCGAGACCTCTGTCCGCAACGCCCCCTCCTGAGGAAGGCCCCGCCTCTTGAGAGGTCTCCACCACGCGGCTCTCCAGTTTGGCCAGCGCTCTGTCCAGGTGCTCCTCGGATTTCACGTTCCTTTCAATCTTGGAAATAGCCTGTTCGACCAATGCCGAAGGGGCGACTTTGGGTTTTTCCTGGACGGGTGTCGGTCTGTCCAGGGTTTTTTTTGCGATGACTACGGGTTTTTCTTCCTTTTTCGGCGCCTCCTGAATCTTTTTTGCCGGGGCTTCCGGGATTCGTTTTGCCGGTTCGTCCTTCTTCACTGCGCTTTGGACCGGTTTCACAGGAACCCCACTGGAATCCGAGGCTACTGCTCCTCCCCCAGGCATCTCCACGAGATTCACCTCGTACACCATGCCGTCAAAAGACCGTCTGGCGGGAAGCGACTCAGGGAGGAAGAAGATCGCCGAAAAAACGACCACGTGGACCACCAAAGAAAGGATGACCATGGGTCTCCATCTCATCTCCATAAGCTCTCTGGAATCCCTTGTATCCTTTTCTTCCTTTCCGTCCATTCCTTTGACTCCCCTCACGCGTGCGAGGGACGCTTCCCGACTTTATAATTGCAACCTTCCATCATTCCAGCATTCAATTCTTCCCGCTTTTCTCCTGCCTCCTGTATTCTGTCTTCATATCCTCTGGATTCCTTCCTCATTCCAGCGGCTCGGTAACCATGCCGAGCTTTACAACTCCCGCCCGTTTCACCTCCGCCATGACATTGATGACAAAGCCGTAGGGGATGTCCTTGTCCGCCCGCAGGATGACCTCTTTGTCCCTTCGGTACTTGAATATCGTCTCGATCTTTGTGCCCAGTTCTTCCAGTTTCATGGCGTGCTCTTCGAGAAAAATCTCCCCATTCTTGTTCACCGTCAGGACAAGGGGATCCTCTTGCGTCTTGATGCTCTGAGCCTTGGTCTGGGGAAGGTTGATTTCCACGCCCACCATCATCATCGGCGCCGTCACCATGAAAATGATCAGCAGCACGAGCATCACATCCACCAAGGGCACGACGTTGATATCCGACATCAAGGTCTTTCTGGAGTTGGTCATCATACCGTTGTTTTCCTCACTTTCACCGTCCTTCCTTGGATGTCATGCTTCTTCTGATCATCTGCCTTTCCACCAGGCTCTCGAAATCAGCCGTGAAGAGGTCCATTTCGGACTTGAGCCGGGTTACCCTGCTGTTGAAATAGTTGAATGCGATAACCGCCGGAATCGCAGCCGCAAGGCCTGCCGCGGTGGCGACAAGGGCTTCGGATATCCCGGGTGCAACCACCGCGAGGCTGGCCGCACCCGTCAGCCCGATGCTCCTGAAGGACTCCATGATGCCCCAAACCGTTCCGAAAAGTCCGACAAAAGGGGCGGTGTTGCCGGTCGTGGCCAGAAAAGAGATGGCCCGCTCCAGCCTGTTGGACTGGTCGATAGCGGTTTTCCTGAGCGTCCTCTCCACCACGTCCATGAGGGAGTGCCTGGTGGCTTCGTTTTCCTTTCCGCCGCTTGGGTTTTGGAGCTTCGCGAACCGGTTGATCTCGGCGTAACCCGCCCTGAAAAGCTGGGCCACAGGGCTGAAAGAGAGTTCTTCCGATTCCGCGTAGAGTTTGGTGAAAGCCGTGTTCTCCCAGAAGAGGTCAAGAAAATAGGCGTTTTCATCATTGGCCCTGCGCAGGACTCGCCACTTCATAAAAATGATTGCCCAGGAAGTTATGGAGAAAAAAACCAGAACGAACAAAACGAATTTCACCACCATTCCGGCCTGCAGAATCATTTGGAGGATGTCCCCTCCAAACGCGCCGCTCATCGATATCCCGCTCATCTGACCCTCGTAGGTTTCTTTTTCATACGTAAATGATTCCTGATAAAAATCCCGATTGCAAGCATTATCCGACCCCGCCGTTTCTTGCCCCTCGCATTGCCATCGGTATGTACAACCATGAAGGGCATTCATCCTTTTGTCAAGTACATAGCAAGGCCTAAATCCACCGTCTAATTCGGTTTCATTGAAGTGAATCAAATGGTTGGATAGGATTCCTGATCATCAGGAAGGCACCAGATGCAAGGCTTCCGATATCCCGAGAAATGAGGCGTGCAATATGGTACGCCGCAGTGACGAGGGATGAGGGTAACGCAGCAGATGATGTCTTGATGATGGGTCAGGGATGGTTGCACGCATAGCCTACCGGAACACGGTTCGGAAAATCTTGTCGTCCGCCTGGAGGCATTTTGCCTTCATCGTGTGATATTTTTCGAGAAGCTCTTTGCCCTCGCGGGTCAAGCGCGAACCTCTTGTCTTGTCCGTTGCCACAAGCCTTACCTTCAGGTAGTCCTCCGTGACCTTGATCTTGCTCCAAACACCTTTGTACGACATCTTCATGACCTTGGCGGTCTTGTTGAGCGACCCTGTCTTCTCGATGTTTTCCAGGATCTCGCTTCGCCCTTCTCCGATGATGATGTCCCCCTTCTCGTTGACGATCCAATGCCTCGATCTCAGTTTTAGCTCCGCCATCCTATCCTTCTCCTTAGACTCACCCGATTTCCTTCCACAACTCCCCGCTCTTTGCCGGATCATACCCCCCAAGCTCTACCACCCTGTCTTTGAACGCCTGGGACCTTATGGTCTCAAGAACCAGTTGAATCTGTCGCTGCTCCAGCACAAAAGAAGGGAAGATGAGGTCGTACTGTTCCTGTTCCAAAGGGATGAAACTCAGGTTGAGCGCTTTTGCCGCCGCATAGATTCCGACGCCGCAATCGGCAGCCCCGCTCAGGACGTCCACCGCAACCGCCATGTGAGTGAATTCCTCATGGTCATAGCCGCGAATCGCTCCGGGCTCGATCCTCGACTGCTTCAGTTTGTAATCAAAGAGCACCCTGGTTCCTGACCCTGCCTGGCGATTGACGAACGCGACATCTTCCCGGGTCAGATCTTCAATGCTTCTGATTTTTTTCGGGTTGTCTTTGGCCACGATGAGCCCCTGCTCCCTCAGAACGAGGTGAAACACGCTCACCTTGAGCCCCTTGAGGTACCTTTTGATGTAGGAAACGTTGTATTCCCCGGTTTCCGTGTCGAGCAGGTGAGACCCTGCCGCATGGCACGTCCCCTTTCTCAAAGCCGTCAACCCTCCCAGGCTTCCCACGTTGCCTGATGAAATCCGGATGTTGTGGCCCATGCGCCTGACCTCATCGGCCAGAATGTCGATGGTGTTGTCGTGGCTTCCAATCACCACCACCGTGTTCATGATCTCGCTTTCACTTACAAGGAGTTCCGCTTCCACCGCTTCACCCTGTCTCAGGCCCTCTGAAAGGGCAGGGATGCGGATGATCCCTTCCGCTCTGGTCAGTGTGGTGATAGACCCCGCCGCTCTCGGGAGGGGTGTCGCCACAGTCTTCTCGCCCACTTTGCCGATGTTCACCCTGAGAAACTCTTCAATGCCGAGTTTGGAAGGCAAATCCCTCGACGGCTCCACCGTGATGGTTTTCCTCTCCGGAGGTCTGCTTCCCTGAAGCGAATAGAGGAGCGGCCGCACGAACTGCTGAAAAGAAAGGGTGGCGGAAACCGTGTAACCCGGGTTCCCCACCACAGGCTTCCCTTTCACACACCCCAGGATCGTCGGTTTGCCGGGCATCATGGCTACCCCGTGCACGAGCACCTCCCCCATGTTTTCCATGATGTGCACAGTGTAGTCCTTGCTGCCCGCCGAAGACCCTGCGTTGATCAGCACCACGTGGGCGTCGGAATCGAGAGCGCGATCGAGAGCTGCCCGAATCTCTTCCTCGAGGTCTGGGATAATGTCATACACTATGGGAACGCCGCCGCACTCCCTCACCAATCCCGCGAGGATCAGGGAATTGGATTCGAGAATCCGGTGCGTGTCCAGTTCCGAGAGGTCTTTGAGGTCGCGATGACGGACCAATTCCGATCCTGTGGGAATGATGGCCACCCGAGGTCGTTTCCACGTTTCGACGGTGAAAACACCCGCGGATATCATGGCGCCCAAATCGTAAGGCCGGATTTGGTGGTTTTGAGGCAGCAGCAACTGGGTTGCCACAATGTCCTCGCCCACTTTTCGAATGTTCTGCCATGGATACGAAGGAGAGCGTATTTCCAGACGGCTTTCATCCACCTGGTGGATCTTTTCGACCATGATGACGGCGTTGAACCCCGCAGGAATGGCCTGCCCTGTGTTGATCCACAGGGCATCCTGTCCCACTTGGAGAATTCTTGGATGCCTCTCCGTGGTGCCGTACGTCTCCTCAGCCTTGACGGCGACGCCGTCCATGGCCGCCGAGTGGTAGGTAGGAGTGGAGATCTTCGCAAAAACCGGTTTTGCCGTGACCCTGCCAAGCGATTCTTCAGTAGGAATCTCCTCCTCACCGCTTCTCAGATCCCCGCCGAACCTGGAGAGGAAAATCTCTTTTGCCTCTTCAAGGGTTTTCATCTTGAGATACACACGCCGTTTCAAAAAACTTCTCCTTTCACCGAAGCATCCTGACCTTCACCATCTCCCCCCGGTACAGCCCTTCCGTGTTTCGGTCCACGTGAAGGAGGCCGTCCGCTTCGACCAGGGTGGAAATCAGCCCGGACTTGCCGAAGATCGGCTCGGCGATCCAATTCCCACCCTCCTTCACCAGGCGCACCCGGATGAAATCATCCCTTCCGCTAACGGACTCCAAATTCCGTGCCAAACGGGCTTTTACCACGTCTCGTTCCTTTGTTTCAAAAGCCGCTACCCCTGAAAGGGTTGCCAGAAAAGGGCGAAGGAATATTTCGGCCACCACCATGGCGGAAGCCACATGGCCCGGGAGGCCGAAAAGCGCGCGGCGGCCTGCCCGCGCCACAATGGTCGGCTTGCCGGGGCTGATAGAAATTCCATGCACGAGCAGTGCCATGTCTTCCATGGATTCGAACACCTTGAGGGTCAGGTCCCTCTCCCCCACCGAACTTCCCCCGGAAATCCACACGGTGTCTGACTCATCCAGGCCCTTCCGCACCAGGTTCGACAACTCATCGAACCGGTCGCCGCAGAGTCCCAGGGGCACAGGCGTCACTCGCTCCTGTTTGCAGAAGGCGGCGAGCGTGTAGGTGTTCATGTCTCGCACCTGGCCGGGTTTGGGTTTCTCCCCCACCGGAACCACTTCATCACCGGTAGAGATGACGGCCACCTTCGGAATCCTGAAAACAGGGACCTCCCGAACGCCAAGGCCTGCCAAAACTCCCACATCCTGTGGCCGAAGCCTTCGCCCCGCTCTCAGGACAGGCGCTCCTCTCTTGAAGTCGTCATCCGGTTGAATCACGTTTTCCTGCGGTGATACGGCCCGGCTGATCTCCAGGGTGCTTTGATCGAGGAGATGGCAGTATTCGATCATGACCACGCTGTCAGCCCCTTCGGGCAACATGCCTCCCGTGGGTATCCTGACGGCCTTGCCTGAACCTGCGGGAATGGAAGGAGGCTCGCCCATTTTCACCTCACCGGCGATTTCCAGAAACGCCGGAAGGCTTTCCGTGGCGCCAAAAGAGTCTTTTGCCCGGATTGCATACCCGTCCACCGTAGAGCGCAGAAACCCCGGTAGATCCTCGGGGGATGAGATGTCCCGGCTCAGAACCCGCTCGAACGCTTCGGAGAGCTGCACATGTTCACTGCCTACCGGCTCGAAGGTCTTGATCAGGCTCAAGACTTCTTCCGTTGTCTTCACGTTGAAAAACACGAAGGCTTTTCCTCCTGAGACTTTATTTAATCTTATATTTATATCTCAGTTGATATAATTTAACAACAAAAAACCTTGCCGGAACCTATCAGCTCTCCAGTCGACAGAATCCGGAAGCCTGAACCTTGAACCTGGAACCTGGAACCCATGAAACCCCCTTGCTTTTATCCCATCTGTCCCTTATTCTTTGTTCTGACTTCTTTATCAGTTTAGCTGTTTCAAAAAGCTCCGAGGATCATGGCTTTCTTTCTTGAGCGACTGGTGGGAAGGCGCCGTCTTTTCACGGTTTATCTGTGGGGGAAACCCCTGGCCCCGAGCGAATGCGAGGGGAACAGCGGGAGGGGGCAAAACTCCCCCACAGATAAACCGTAGAAAAGACCAGCCTGGGAACCCTGGCCGCCTTAGTCGGCCTTGGAGCAAAAGAAAGAGAGCCATGATCCTCAATACTTTCATTTGCTGAAGCGATACTGATTTTTTTATTCTTCTTCCTATGAATTACGTGAAACACATTTACTGGCTTCCGCCTGAAGAAGCCTTCCATCTGCGGGAAACCCTTGAAACAAAGGGGATCAGGGTCAAGTTCCCAAAGGGCGTGGTTTGCACCCCTCTCGACGAGATCAACAAGATCTCTATCGTGGGTCCTGAAGTGTGGGACGAGACCTGTGCCCGCCAGGGCAGCTGGTACCGCGCTTCAAGAAAAAACGGGCTTTATCTCGTGATAAGCTCCAGGGAGATTGAAGGGCTTGGGGAGAAAAAGGCCGCCACCATCAAATCGGTTGATTTCCGGCCGCCCCGTTTGGCCGATATTGAAGAAAAGCGTGCCATGGCAGGGGAATCGGACTTTTTGGTCAGGATCCCCTCAGAATGGGAAACGGTCAGTGATTTCGAAAAAAGGGTCTATCTGCGCTGGGCCGCCAGGCTTGGTTCAGATGTTGACGACTTCGACTTCCTCTACCTGACGCAAACCGCGAATCATGCCAACTTCATGAAGCCCCGCTACTTCGTTGAGGACATCTTTGCGATCGGCGGGTACGCCGGGGGGACCTTCTTTGTGGGGACCGGGGGGCTGTCCACTTCAGAGATGGAGACCAATTCCCCTTCCTTGACCGAGG
>JAWOJI010000447.1:0-3107 GCA_046481735.1 Desulfatiglandales bacterium
CATGACTGTACTTGAGAGCCATCTCAAAGCAACCCTGGGCGCCGCCCAGGCCCATGGCCCCAATGGACAGCCGGCCCCCGTCCAGAGTCTGCATCATCTGGTAAAAACCGTGGCCTCTCGGCCCCAGGAGATTCTCGCCGGGTACCCGGCACTCGTCAAAGTACAGCTGGCTGGTATTTGAACCGCGCCACATCATCTTCCCGTGCATCTCGACGGCGTCAAAGCCGGGGGTTCCCGCCTCGATGAGGATGCACGACAGCTCCGGACGGCCGTCCTGCCGTGTGCCCGTCCGACAAAGAGCGGTCACGCCGGAGGTGATCTTCGTGGCCGCATTGGTGATGAAAATCTTGCTCCCCTGGATCACCCATTCATCGCCGTCCAGGATCGCGGTGGTCTGAGTGTTCCCCGCATCCGAACCGGCATTCGGCTCGGTCAGGCCGAAGCCCCAGAGAGCATTTCCCATGCACAGGTCAGGAAGATACTTCTTTTTCTGCTCCTCGTTGCCGAAGTAGAAGAGAGGCCCGATCCCCAGGGAATTTCCTGCTGCGACGGTTGCAGCGTGGGATTGGTCCACCCGGGCGATTTCCTCGGTGGCGATAATGTAGGAAACGTAATCCATGGCCTGCCCCCCGTAACTCTCGGAGACAATCATTCCGAAAAGGCCCAGTTCTCCCATTTTCTTCATGGTGTCGTAGGAGAACTCCTCCTTCTCGTCCAATTCCTTGGCCACCGGCTTGATCTCCTTTTCGGCAAACTGCCGAACCGTGTTTCTCAGGATTTCCTGCTCCATGGAAAGGCTAAAGTCCATACTCTCTCCTTCAAGCAAAAGGGGGATTGGAGGGGGCCGTGAATGGGACCCATTGTATACGCCGGATCGGGCGGGTTGTCAACCCCGACCTCCGGCTATGAAATCTGCTTCAGCAGATTTCATCCTGCTAACTGATCACCGGTCAGTCCCCAGGCGGCTCAAAAACGCCCGGATGCAAGGCACGTTGCCGTTGCACAGCCCAAGGCGCAAGGCTCAAAGATGGCGAGCATAGCAAAATGCTTCACCCCTATCTGGTGACATTAGAGTCCCGAAGGGACGATTTATGAAATCTGCCCTCGCAGATTTCATCATGCTAACTGATCACCACCTTCATCTGCCTTACATCCACCTCCATGCCCGTTTTCACGCACCAAGATCGTATTTCCTTCACCTTCTCCTCACCCTTCTCTTTGAAAGACACGATGATCTTTTTGATATCGTGTTTCCGGACAATGTGCTCCAAATCCTCCTTGCCGCCGAGGACGGGATACCCCTGGATTTTTCGGCCGTGAAGCCTGGAATTGTCGTCGAGAAACCCGATGGCCTGGAGACCCAGTTTGCTGTTGTTGCCGATCTCTTTCAAGGCAAGCTGCCCCCCGAGGCCCGCCCCGTAAATTAAAGTGCGTTCTCCCTTGCGGTATGGGATTCGAATCCCCTCATCGAGCAGGCGAAACGAGAGCCTCGAAAGGCCGACAAGAATGAGCATGAGAACCCAGTACACGATAAATACGGTGCGGGAAACACCATAAAACCTGTACCCGAAAAGCAAAATCAACATGGTCATGATGGTGCCCATGGTGATCGCTTTTGCATAGCTGAACAGGTCCAGGATACTTGTCTGACTCCATATTCCCTTATAAACGCCGATCACGTAAAAAGAAAAAAGCTGACAGGCACACATGATAGGAAGGGATTTCAAAAAGATCGTAAAGTTTTCGCCCAAATGCCCCTCAAAGCGCAGAAGATAGGCGAGATAGTATGCGACGGTTATCAAGACAAAATCGAGCAGCACTTCGAACAACCTTCGCCTGTAGGAGATTTGCACAAGGATGGGTGTGATGACACCCGGACTCTCCTTCGGCAGTGTGGATTCATTGGGGTAGACTTTGACACTGCCCAGGTACACCCAGAAAAAGAGGACAAACAGAAGGTAAAGAACGATGATCACACCGGCCAGGCCGATGCCTGAGTAGTTTACAGCCAGCGCAATCAACCCTGAAGCCACCGAGAATCCGTACAGCACAAGCACGGCTTTCCTCTCGGAAAACCCGATAGCAACCAGGCGGTGAGATGAGTGGTCTTTTCCTCCCTGTGAGATGGGACGGCCAAAAAGCTTGCGCATAAGGCTCACGAAACCCGTGTCCAGGATCGGGATAAAAACAATGAGAATGGGAATCGCCATAACAGACAGCAGACGCGTCGCCCCACTTCCTCCAGCGCTCTCCGCCCCTCCCAGAAGGGTTAGACAGGCCATGGTAAACCCGATGAAAAGGCTGCCGGCATCACCCATGAAAATGGCGGCGGGATTGAAGTTATGGATCAGAAAGCCGAGCAGCGCGCCCAAATAGGAGGCCGTCAGAAGAAGCACAGGCTCACTCGCGCCGATCTCCAGGGAATGGAGCAAGTAGGTGAAAATGCCTGCGATAAATGCCACTCCGGCAGACAATCCGTCCATGTTGTCCAAAAGATTGAACGCATTTGTAATGCCCACGATCCACAAAATGGAAAGAACGACGTTCACGGCCTTGTAGGTCGTCCACTCGAGTTGAAATCCGAAATAGACCACAATAGAGGCCAGAATGATCTGACCCGTCAGCTTGTGCTGGGGATCCATGTTGACGAGATCATCTACCAGGCCGAGAACAAACATTCCTGATGCGCACAGGATGATAGGAAGGTATGGTCGTCCGAAATCTTCCCATCCCAGGAGTAGGCAGGCAACAATCCAGGCCGGCATAACCGAGGCGAAAATCGCTACGCCCCCCAAAAGCGCTGTTTCTTGCTTGTGCCACCTGGTATCCTTCGGGACTGCAACCTGCCCGGTGCTTATGGCGAGACGTTTGACAACAGGGGTTAGTCCCAAACAAAGCAAAAAGCTGCCAAGAAAAAGGACAAGGCTTACGTGAAGGTTGATCATGTATCTCTTTTCAGTGGTTCCAATCCAATCCCAGTCACCGCCAGCCTCGTCGCCACGCTTTCTCTTTCAACTGCGCGACTGCCAGGTTCGGATGATATGAAATGCGGCGCCCCACTAGGCTTAGCTTTGCACAAGCTCACGGTAAAGGATATCCAAGTCGCG
>JAWOJI010000475.1:0-4483 GCA_046481735.1 Desulfatiglandales bacterium
ATTCTCGATACAAGAAAGAGTTCTAATCGGAGCATGAATTCACAATCTCGACAGAATTTCTCTTCTTGCCTGGTCTGGGCCAGGGATTTCGGATTTCGTGCTTCGGATTTCCGTGTCTCTGGAAAGTGGGTTAAATATCAACCGCAAGATCATGATCTTACTTTGCCGAAATCAGAAGCAGAACTTTTGAGACACGGTACTAGGCACCATGAGCGTTGATGTTTTGGAGTTTGAAGGAGCAAGCGCTATGCCATTAATCTTCCTAGTTTACGAATGAAAAAATCGGCTGCTGTTGAATCTAATGAACTAAATGAAATCAGGATACAACTTGCCCCAACTTTGAGAAAACTAGGCGTGGGCAAGGCTATCCTTTTCGGCTCCACTTCCAGGGGCGCCGGATCACGAAGAAGTGACATCGACCTTCTGCTCATCGTGGATACAGAAGAGCGCTTCTTTGATAGATATCGCCACTTTGAGGATATTCATGCCAATCTGAAGGGAAGATCTGTGGATATGCTCATCTATACGCCGTTGGAACTGCAACGGATAGCCCACCGCCCTTTCATCAGGAAAATCCTGAGCGAAGGAAAAACTATTTATGAGCATTGAGAAGAATGTATATGAGGCCCTTCGTTGGCTGCGGACTGGAGAGGATGACCTGGATGCGGCAAGCGTGCTGAGGGAGAACAAGAAGTTTCCCCATGCGTGTTTTCATGCGCAACAGGCCGGGGAAAAAGCGCTCAAGGCTGTTTGGCACTATGCGGATGCAGACCCTTGGGGACATTCGATTCGAAAGCTCGTCGAAGACCTGGAAAACGTTGACCTGAGTCTCTATGACCGGCTGAAAAGCCTTCTAAGAGCAGGGACCATGCTGGTCATCCAGTGCGATGCGCTCAACGACAGCAAGCTGGATGCGGTCGTCATGCTCGCAATCACCTCCAATTTGAAGTTTGGTGAGGTGCCCGGAAACGTGTTGTTGGCAAAGGGCGAGGCAAATATGCCGAAAAGATGTGTGATCAATGTAACCCAACTCAAGTCTGTAGACAAGAGCAGCCTTGTTGAAAAAATCGGTAGTCTTCCGCGAAAAAAAATGGAACAAGTCGTTGCAGGCCGAAACTCGTGATGGATATCCCCTGAACTGCATGAATCATCCAGCAGAAAAATTACGGGGAATTGCGGAGGATTTGTTCGAGAAAACTCCGGTCCTCTTCGCATACCTTTACGGCAGCTATGCAAAGGGAATACCCCACCCCTTCAGTGATTTGGACGTCGCAGTTTTCCTGGAAGAGCAAAAGCTAGGAGCTTGCTTGGAACTGGAGCTTTCCCTGTCGCTGCGCATTGACGAAAAACTCGGTCACGAGGTCCAATCGGATTTGCGCGTCCTGAATCACTTGCCTCTGATAGTCAAGGGGAGCATTCTTTCCGAGGGCAATTTGATCTACTCGAAGGATGAAAACAGAAGGATTGAGTTCGAAACCCAAGTTCGAAAAGCTTATTTCGATTTCCTTCCTGTTATTCGCCTGCATCGAAATGCCTACAGGGAAAAGGTTTTCTTGGAGCTGGAAAGTGGTATCCGTTGAGAAGATAATCGATAAGTTCAAGCAATTGGATGAATTTCTGGCAATCCTCAAAGGTATGCGGAAAACGTCGCGCGACAAGTTTCTAAACGACAAGATTCTTATTGGAAGCGCGAAGTACTACTTGCAGGTCAGCATTGAATGCTGCTTGGACATTGCGAATCACATCATTGCAGCGGAATGCTTCAGGGCCCCCAAGGACTATGCTGATTCCTTCAAAGTGCTCGAAGAGTATGAAGTGCTGGATGGAAACCTTGGGATAAAACTCAGGCAAATGGCCAAATTTCGAAACAGGCTGGTCCATTTGTACGGAGAGATCGATGATGAATATCTCTACAATTTCATCGGGAAGGATCTCAAGGATATTTCGGATTTCAAGGGTGTTATCGCGGGCAAATACCTGGCGCCACCGGATCGAAATAACTCAGGGACAACATGACGGCGCGTTCTAATTCCTGATACGGATCAGCTGTTCGATAGATCCTGAAAACCCTGCTAATCTGTGGATAAACGCGCTTCTGGCCTTTGTGGCCTATAAGCCCAGGAATCAAAGTAATCCGCCAAAGGTTTACCCGCCTCAGGGGGGACAAGTCTGCGGATAAATAGGGTTTTGGTTTTTGTCATTGATTCCGCCTTCTTCTTGCAATGAGTCGTTCGAGTCTTGTCGGGACTTTCAGCTTTAACCTATTCCTGCCCCGTTGAATGAATTACGTATTCAACCGTGGAGCTAGCAGTTTCCTGAATCCAACTAGCTCAAGAAGTTTCCCAGCTGCCCCCAGGTTTTTAGCTTTTGCTATCAACCAAATTAATAATGAGGTAATGAATCTGCATTATGCGAACAAACTCAGAAATCGCCAATGATAAAACCGTCTGGATAGACCTGGATAACTCCCCTCATGTTCCATTCTTCTTGCCCATAATACGGCGGTTCGAGGAAACAGGTTACAGGTTTGACATAACGGCTCGGGATTGCTTCCAGGTGTGCGGACTGGCAGACCTGTACAAGCTGCAATACAAAAGAATCGGCAAACATTACGGCAAGAACAAGGCCTTGAAAGTGTTCGGGAATTTGTATCGTGCCGTGCGGCTTTTGCCGATTGCAGCGAAGGCTAGGCCGGCAGTTGCCCTTTCCCATGGCTCGCGGGCCATGATTGTCGCTGCACGGCTCCTGAATATCCCCACGGTGGTGATGATGGACTACGAATTCGTGCAGATGATCCCCTTCGTGCACCCGGCCATGATTATTGCGCCGGAAGTGGTTACGATGAACGGGGTTGCCAAGGGAAAAACGAGGGTGGCCCACTACCCGGGGATCAAGGAGGATGTTTATGCTCCATTTTTTCAGCCCGATAAGGCAATAAAAACTGAATTGGGACTTGATGAGAATGAAATCGTCGTGACCATCAGGCCTCCGGCAACGGAGGCTCACTAACATAACCCGGAAAGCGAGTTGCTTTTCGAGGAAGTTATGAACGTGTTAGGTGCCGTGGACGGCGTCAAGATGGTCATCCTTCCTCGAAACGAGGTCAAACAGACGGCATGGATCAAGGAAAACTGGCCGGATTTGTTCGCAAATGGAAAAGCGGTCATTCCCGAGAAGGTTGTGGATGGCCTGAATCTGTTGTGGCATTCGGATCTTGTGGTGAGCGGCGGTGGAACCATGAACAGAGAGGCCGCCGCCATGGGCGTGCCGGTCTACAGCATTTTTCGCGGAAAAATCGGAGCGGTGGACCGCTATCTTTCGGAAAACGGCCGTCTCTGTTTATTGACTTCAAAAGAGGATGTCCGTGATAAGATTCTGGTGAAGAAAAGGCAAAAACCGGATGGAAAGAAACAAACTGGTTCAGGTGCATTGGACGCCATAATGAATGCTATTTTCGGTTTGATCCATGAATCATAGGCAGAGAACTGCCGGGGCAAGAAAAAAGCCCAAAATGAGAGAAAATCACGAAGAGTCTATGTCTAAGCAAATAAAATTGATTTTGGTCGCCGGTGCGAGGCCCAACTTCATGAAAATCGCGCCGTTGATTCGGGCGATCCAGGCACACAACGAACAAGTCGCCCACGATGAAAAAGTAAGCTATCGCCTTGTTCACACAGGCCAGCATTATGATATCAAAATGTCTGAAATATTTTTCACCGAGTTGGGCATTCCTGACCCTGACGTAAATCTGGAAGTTGGTTCAGGATCACACGCGGAACAGACGGCCAGGGTTATGATGGCATTTGAGCCGGTTTGCCTCGAAGAAAGGCCCGACTGGGTCGTTGTGGTTGGCGATGTCAACTCAACAATGGCTTGCACCCTGGTTGCAGCCAAGCTGGGCATCAAAGCCGCTCATGTTGAAGCTGGACTCAGAAGTTTCGATCGAACGATGCCTGAAGAGATTAACCGCATAGTGACCGATTCCCTTGCCGACCTTCTCCTGACTCCTTCGGCCGACGCCGATGAAAACCTGAAGCGCGAAGGGGTCCCGGCCACAAAAATCCGTTTGGTGGGCAACATCATGATCGATACTCTGGTAGCGAATCTGGACCAAGCTCGCCGTTCTGTCTTGCCGGGTGAGCTTGGCGTTGAGGCAAACGGCTTTGCCTATGTGACGCTCCACCGTCCTTCGAATGTGGATGATCGAATTACGCTCGAGACTATTATGGGAGAGCTCAATTCCTTGGCTCGTCGAATGACGGTAATTTTCCCGGTGCATCCCCGGACCCGAAACATGCTAAAATCATGCGGCATTCCCATCCAAAACGGGGCAGGCTTGAAGCTTGTGGATCCGATCGGTTATCATGATTCTCTCTGTCTGACGGAGAAGGCCAGATTTGTTCTCACAGACTCCGGAGGGCTTCAGGAGGAGTCGACGTACCTGGGTACACCCTGCCTGACCCTGCGCCCCAACACCGAGCGG
>JAWOJI010000195.1:0-10994 GCA_046481735.1 Desulfatiglandales bacterium
TCAGTCCTGCCGGCTCCAGCAGCCAGTCCAAGGCGTCTTCCACCGTGTCCCACCATTCCTGGCCCATTCTCTTCCCAAGCTCCTGGAAGATCTTGTGGTCTTGCCAGGCTTCTCCGATCTCGACGCACTTCTGCCGTGCCAGGACAAACCCGTGGCGCTTCCAGTTGTCCGCCACATGGTTCTGTTCAAGCCAGGTGCCTGCAGGCAGGAAAATATCTGCCAGCTCCGCTGTGGGGGTCAGGAAGAAGTCGATTACCACCAGGAAATCCAGCTTCCTGAGCGCCTCGTAGGCCTCTTTGGCATTGGCCCTCGTCACCACGGGGTTGGTGCCGCACAAAATACCGGCTTTCAGGGGATAGGGCTTTTCTGTGAGAATGGCGTCCCAGGCTTTCTTGGGATTGATAAATGCGACCCTTGCCCCGAGCTTGAACTGGTCCCCTCCCAATCTCTTTGCTCTTTGCTCTTGGCTCAGGTCCTTGTGCCGGGCGAATTCGGCCACGGTCCGTGTGGGCGGGTTCACATAGAGAACATTTCCTCCCGGCGCGTCCAAGTTGCCTGTGGCCGCCATGAGACCCGTCAGGATGCGGGTGCAATCCGCGCAGTTGTTGGTCTGCTCCGTGGGAACGCCCCAGTGGATGCACGCGGGCTTGGTGGTAGCATACATCCTGGCAGCCTTCCGGATCAAAGCCTTGTCCACCCATGTGATGTCCTGCACTCTTTCAAGAGGGTATTCCCTTACCCTTTCCTTGAAGGCATCCCAGCCGTGAATGTAGTTCTCAACGAAGTCTCCGTCGTAGAGCTCCTCCTCAAGGATCACGTGGTGAAACCCCAGGGCAAGCGCCGCGTCCGTCCCCGGTCGAAGCTGGAGCCACAGGTCGGCTTTCTTGGCCACAAAGCTCTTGCGGGGATCAATGGAGATCAGCTTTGCCCCGTTCCTGTAAGCTTTCCAGAAGTCCACGCCCTTGTACTCGTCCGGGTTGCTCCATTGGGGGTTGCACCCCCACATGACAATACATTTCGGCTCGCCCCTGTAGTCGCATATGGGAAGGTTGCCGCAAGTGATCAGGGTCGACGCAACCCTGGAAACGTAGCACATGTGTCCTGCAGTCAACACGTTGGGGGTCCCGAGCTGGTTTGCGAAACGATACAGGTGACTTTCATAGTCGCGGCCTGTTCCCTGCCCAACCACGATGGACTCAGGCCCGTAATCTTGAATGACCCTCTTGAATCTGTCGGCAACGGTGTCCAGAGCCTCCTCCCACGTGATTCGCTCCCATTTGCCGTCGACCTTCTTCATGGGATGGAGGATCCTCTCGGGATGGTACGCCAATTGCGTGACGGCCAACCCTTTGCTGCAAAGGGTACCATAGCTGATGGGCGATTCCGGATCCCCCTCCACCTTGATCACCTTTCCGTCTTGTACGTGGGCGATCACGCCGCACCCGCCGTGACAATTGCGGCAGGCCGTTCTCACCTTCTTTGTTTCTCCCATGGTTCACTCCTTTCCATGATGGTATCCCGCTTCCCCGGCACCTCTACCCGGCGGCTTCGACTTTGTTGGCGATATCTTGCTGAAGCCTTCTTTTGTCCGTCTTTTGTGCGCTCGTATAGGGCATGGCATGGATAAACTCGATTCTCTCCGGAAGCTGAAGCACCGAAGCCCTTTGCTCCTTCAAAAAGGAAATGATTCTCTCGAAAGTCAGGCGAGCACCGGGTTTCGGTTGGATGTAGGCACAGACTCTCTCGCCCATGAGGGGATCGGGCATGGGAATGACCGCCACCGCCGCCACCTCGGGGTGGCGGGTAATGAGCCGCTCGATTTCCGTAGCGCTGATGCTTTCCCCCCCCCGGTTGATCATCTCTTTGATGCGACCCGTAAGGGTGATATATCCCTTTTCATCGATCCTGGCCACATCGCCTGTTCTGAAGAATCCGTCTCTGGTGAACACCGCTTTGTTTTCCTCGGGATTGTTGTAGTAGCCCGTGAAGACGCCGGGACCCTTGAGGACCAGTTCTCCCTGCTCGCCCGGAGGAAGCTCCCTTCCGTCCTTATCGATGACCTTGTACGTGTCGTAAGGGCAGGTCGGCCTTCCCACGGTGGAGCAGATCACCTCGAGATCATCCGTGGTGCGAGTGATTGTGGTCATGCCCTCCGTCCCGCCGTATCCGTTGTAAAACTTCATTTTCAGCTTTTCCGTGACTTCCTTGACAAGCCCCGGGTGGCTGGCGCCCCCTGCGCTGTGCATCTTCCTGAGAGACCGTAGATCGTATTTGGCAAGGTCCTCGTATTGCAGCATCCTTTGCGCCAAGGTGGGAACCCAGATGATGGAGGTGACTTTTTCACGTTCAATGGTCTCGCAGATGTCCTGATTGTCCGTGGAATCCAGGAGCACAACCTTTCCCTGGGTAATGACGCTTCCTATGAAGCCCTTGGTAAAGGTCAAATCATGGCCGATCGGGCCGGCAAGCAGGTTGATGTCCTCGATGCTCTGTTCCCAGGATTTGGAACAATACTCGGTCCCGTTGATGAGGCTGTTGTGCGTGCGGGGCACGATCTTCGGCGCTCCGGTCGTTCCCCCGGTCGGTCCCATGTGAGCCACTTGCATCGGGTCCGGTCGCCGAGCTGCGAGGCGCGCCAGATTCTCGTCCGTCAGCGCGGCTGTTTCAACGAGTGCCTCAAGGCGGTGGAAAGGCTCGTGAGCGCCCTCTCCTCTGACGGTGATGACATGTTTCATCTCCGGGTGCTCCTTCAGGACATTCTGGATGATGGGGCTGTAGTCGGTTTTCCTGTATTTTGAAGGCACGATCCACGACGTCGCCCCCGTAAGGTCGATGAGGCGGTTAATTTCAAACTCGCGGTATCGGTCGATCAGCAGGACCGTCACGGCTCCTATCTTTTGAAGCGCGAAATAGGCGAACACGAACTCGTTCCAGTTCGGAAGCTGAACCAGAACCCGATCCAGGGGCTCGATTCCCAGGTCCATCAGGGACACGGCGAGTCTGTTCGCCTTTTCCCTCGCCCGGCCGTAGGTCAAGCGCGTCCTGCCGTCTACAAAGGCTTCTTTGTCCGGGTGAATATCCGCAGCCCGATCCAAAACGTCTCCAAAGGTCAGCCCCGCCCACCACCGGAACTTGGTGTACGTCTCTGCATCCTTTTTTTTGTAAGGTGTGAACCCATCGAGAAACTTCACCGTGCACTACCCTCCGTTCCGCAAGCGAATTTCGATTTTGTCCGCGATTTCCTGCAAAAGGGTTTTCAGCATTGGAACAGCCTCATCCTTGATCTGGCTTTTCAGAGCCACCACCCATATGGCGGCCTCCAGGTTCTCCCGGTTGAGGCGCAACGGAACGGCAACGGCCCGAACGCCTTCGATGTATTCCTCGTCGTCCAGGGCAAAGCGTTCACGCCGAGCCCGCATAATCATGTCCTTGTATTTTTTCCTGTTCACGCAGGACGCAGAAGTGAATTTCACAAGCTCGGTCTGGGAAAGGAGGCCGTTCAATTCCATTTCGGGAAGTTGAGAGAGGAGGACCTTGCCGCCTGCCCCTGCAAAGAGAGGTATCGACATGCCTGCCTCTGATGAGACCTTGATATCCATAGGGGAATCGATCTTGTCCATGATGATCGCCCGGTTCCCGGAACGGATTCCCAGGAAAACGGAGAGTTTCGTTCTCTCGCCTATTTCCTCCAAGTGGGGGCGGACGGTTGATACGAGTTCCGACCCGTGACCGGCCGCTTTGCCGAGAGAGTAGAGGCGTGGTCCGAAACGGAATTTTCCCTCAGAACCGTTCTCGAGCACGCCGAGATTCACCAGCGTGTGGACCATGTTGAACACGGTGCTTTTGTGATAGCCCAGAGCGTTGGAAAGGTCGCTGATCCCCATCGGCTGTTTCACTCGGGCCATGAAGTCCAGCATGGCGAAACACTTGTCCAGGGCGGGAACCCGCTTGTGGGATCCTTTGGCCCCCATGGAACGGTTGTTCTCTATAGCGAACATGTTATCTCTATATAAAACGATTTAGCGCATGTCAAGAAAAAAACAAAAGACGACTGAGAGCGATGGATTCGCAAAACCTGCTCGGAGGTCATTTGGCGCCTTTACAGAACCGTCAGGTTTGGGGCCTTATTGAGCAGGACAGGGGCGATCATGAATGGCGATAGACGTGAACGTTCCGCTGTGGAAAAGGGATGGTGATTCCTGCCCTGTCCAGTGCCTTATTGAACAGCGCCGGCGCACTTTGCGCCGAGGATTTTTTCTTTCGTATCCAGGTACTCATCTTCCGCCCGAATAGACAGAGCCCGGTTGATCCATTTCTCGGCTTCTTCATACTCGCCTTGCGCGTAGAGCACGTAGGCCAGGTTGTTCATGAAGTCAGGATTCTCTTGATCTCGTTCAAGGGCCTTCAGGTAATGGCGTTTCGCCTTTTTGTGTTCGCCCATCTTGAAATAGACATTCCCCAGGTTAAACAAGGGTACAGCCCAGTTCTTGTCCCGCTTCGCAGCCAGCCTGTATTCCTTTTCCGCCAGATCGAGGTTGCCTTGGGTTTCGTAGGCAAATCCGAGTTCATTGCGTTGGACCGCGCTCAGCGGATCATCGATCACGTAGATTTTCGGCAGAGAGCACCCGAAGAAAAGAAAAAAGGAAAGGAGGGCAATCAGGTGCTGTTTCATGGGTATACGAGAAGATAGGTTTGACCCAGCTTTTCCCACATCCTCTCAAAATCAGGGTATCGGAAGAGGCGTGATGCCCTTTCTCCGTCATGAGCGATCAGACCCTCCGGGGAGTAGCCGAGCAATACCAGGTAATGAGGTTGAGTAACGAACCATCTTCCCAGATCGACAAGAACGATGACAGGCTTCCCCTCCCGGATGAAAGTTCTCAGTTCTTCGACGGTTCCTCTTCCGGACTTGGTTTGGAAATCCAGGCCTCTGGCAAAGTTTTCGAGGTCCGTAATGAGCGACCCTCTCAATTTCTCGTTGTGCGTCCTCTCCGCAACGGTTTCCGGAGCCAGATCCAAACCGTGGTAGGCAAGAACGGAAGACAGGGCCGCAGGGCCGCACTGTTCCCTGGCTTGGGCGACAAAGGGCACGCCCTCGATCTGAAACGCCGCCGGCTGCGCGACGAAGAGCAGAGAAATCAGGAAAAGGGAAATCTGCACCGGTGTCTCACCGGATCACGACGGTCTTGTCCATGAGCTTTATAATGAGCACCACGAGGAGAATGACCACGAGAATGCCGATCACCAGACCCACCCCGTTACCGCCTGCGAGGATGTCGTCGGAAGCTTGCGCGAGAAGGTGGATTTGCTCGTCACTCATCTGATCGAGCTTCTGATTCACTTCATCCGCGGTCAGGCCATAAGCGAGCAGTTTGGCCCGGACGAGTTCGTTCTCCAGGGCGACCTGAATCTTTCGTATTTCCTCGGATCTCATTTCCGAAGCCTGAAGATCCGGGGAAGCAAAGGAGCCCACCATTCCCGCGAGCGTCGGGGAGGTCAGGAACAAGGTGAGATAAACAGCGACACCGAACACCAGAATGGGTTTGCGCAACGTTGACATAATTCCTTTCTCCTTTCTTGGAAGTAACATCTCTATACCACAAACTGCCGAAAAAAAGAACCCGGATACGTAAAATCCTCCCCGGTTCAACGAGGTTGCGTTTCGAGGATCAGGGGGAAACCCGCTGAAAAAGCTCGGGAAGCTCTTTGAGATTCCTGATTCGGTTCCCATCCGGTTGCCCTCCCGTGCCTTCTCGATCAAGGAGGATCGTCTGAAACCCGGCGCGGGCGGCGCCATAAAAGTCATTTTCTACTTCATCCCCGATATGCACGATCCTGGAAGCCGGGAGATTGAAACAAGAGGACGCACGGAGGAAAAGTTCTGAATCCGACTTCTCCAGACCCTCGCAGGCAGAGACAAGCATGCACGAGAACTTGTAATGGCAAAGGGCATTCAGCGTGTCCCTCAATGAGCAGTCCCAGTTTGAAATCACCCCCGTGGCCAGCCCTTGGCCAAGGCACCAATCGAGGACCGGAAGAGCGTCCTCGTAGAGCTTGAAACGAATGGCCCTCATCAGCACTTCGAGCTGCCGGTTTTTTGAGACCCCCGCCGAATATCCCTCTTGAGCCAGTAGCCGAAAAAGAAAATCTGCGCATTCATGGCGAAGCTTCAGGAGGTTTTGGGGGTTGTTCCCTGCCAGGTGGCGCTCCCGGTAATGGTGCATTTCCCTGATAAAGACTTGGGTCACGACATCCATGGGGACATCAAGCCCGATAATGTGAAGCTCCTCGGAAAGCCTCTCAAAGGGTCTGTCCAGATGCAGCAGGGTCCCGTATGCGTCAAAGCTTACCGCCTGGATTTGATCTTGCGAATGGTTCACACCTCCTCCTAAGCGTGGCAATACCGGAACGAGAGTGATTCTTTTTCTTGGACGCCCAGGACTTCCAGTATCTTGCCGGACTCTCAGCATCAGAACTCCCTGGCGATGAACACCTTTTCGCGATAGTACCGGAGTTCGTTGATGGACTCCTTGATGTCGCTCAAGGCCAGGTGGGCTTTTTTCTTCTTGTAGGCGGGAAGGGTGGGATACCAACGTTTCACCAATTCCTTGATGGAGCTCACGTCGATGTTCCGGTAGTGGCAGAACCCCTCAAGGGTAGGCATGTACTTGATCATGAAACGGCGATCCTGCCAGATCGTATTCCCGCAAAGGGGGGATTTGCCTTTGCGGCAATGCCTGGACAGAAACGCAAGAACTCGTTCTTCTGCCTGTGCGCACGTATAGGGGGAGTTCCTTGCCCGATCAAGAAGGCCTGACTTTTTGTGCTGGGACCCGCTCCAGGCCTCCATCCTGGAAAAGACCCTCTCCGGATGACGAATGGCGATGCTCGGACCCTCAGCCACGATCTCCAGATTGCCGCTGGTCACGACGGCGGCGATCTCAAGAATCACGTTCCTCTCAAGATCAAGACCTGTCATTTCCAGGTCTATCCAGATCAGGTTGGGCTTTCTCATCTGCGGCCTCTGACAAGAGGGGGCAGAGGCACGACCTTGTCGGCAGGGAGGCCGGAAACATGCAGAGTCTTGCACATGCCTTCCTTCCCGGCATTCACACACGGAATCTCAAGGATTTCTTCTGAGGACTGACACACGGTCCTAACCTGCAGCGGCTATATTGTTTTTTTCCGTGTCGATATAGGCCATGATCGTCTGGTAATCGGCCGCGCTCAAAAGTTCGACCTCCCGCAACCAGTCAAAAGCTTCGGAGATATTGAAAAGCACATGGGGCTCTATGTTCTGTGACCGGAGATAGTCTTTCCCTTTCTGTTCCCGATCAAGGAGCACCACGAGTTCGCTCACAATACCGCCTTGTTCCCTGGCGGCCGTGGCCGCTTCGATCACGCTCTGCCCTGTGGTAATCAAGTCGTCGATCATGACAATTCGGTCGTTCCTTTCCATGTCCCCTTCAACTTTTTTGCGCACCCCGTGCTCTTTTCTCTCCTTCCGGTAATAGAGCATCGGGATGGCCAGCTTCTGACTCACCAGGGTAGCAAAGGGAACGCCTGCCGTGGGAACCCCCATGATTTTATCCACCTTGCCTTTTCCGATCTCATTGGCCACGATCCTCGCAAGAGCATTGGCGATCCAGTCCATGGCAATGGGATCGGAAATGGATTGGCGAAGATCCACGTAATAGGGGCTCTTCTTGCCCGAGGCCAGGGTGTAGTCACCGACCTTGAGAGCCTTGCCCCGAACCAGGCTCAGGGAGATATGCTTCATAAGGTAGCGCTTTTCTTCTTCCCATATTTTCTTTTCAATGTGTTCAAAAGAGCCGACGGACATCAGGCGACCTCCTTTTGAGGGTGACAAATGCAAGGGCTTCACAGGAGAACAGGAGGGCATGCCCATGGAAGGTCCTTCCAAAATACCCATGGTATTTGGTTCCATGGCGGTTACCCTTCGACGGCAAGAACGCCAAAAGGCCCCCTGCCAGCCGGGTCATAGAATCACAATCCAAGCGGTCTGTAAAGCCCTTTGCGAGATGGAGCTGTGAAATAGCGAGTTCCAGGACAGGTGCAGGCACGTGGGGGGAGCGCTAATAGCTCATGATTTCCTGATCAACGCGGAACATGTAGGCCATCAGAGCAGCCCTGGACCACATCCCGTTTCGCTCTTGCCGCCAGTACATGGCTCTCGGATCCGAATCAATGGCCACATCGATCTCATCCCTTCTGGGGAAGGGATGCATGAGCACAGCATTGGGCTTTGCCATCGCCATGTTGGCCAGGGTCAACTTGAACTTTGAGACATCGGTTTTTACCGACTCTCCGGGCGCGGCATCATGCTCATCCTGAATCCGCGTCATGTAGACGGCATCCGCGTCACCGAGCACATTTTCAAGGCTACGGGTTTCAATGTAGTAAGGAATACCGTTTCTCCCTAAGAAACTGCACACATCTTCATTCATCTGAAAGGCTTCGGGCGCTGCGTAAATAATTTTGATCCTTTGGAAGTTCTTCATGAGATAGCTCAGCGACCTCACCGTCCTTCCTCTTTTCAGATCCCCGCACATGAGAACGGTTTTGCCGTCAAGACCCCCCTGATATTCGAAAGACTGCTGCAGGGTGAAAACGTCGAGAAGAGCCTGGGTGGGGTGCTGGTCGCTTCCCGAACCTCCATTGATGACCGGAACCGGCCGATAGGTGTGGGTATTCAGGAGCCAGGCGGCCCGTTCAGCCATGTTCTGCCCTTTGTGCCTCATAATGATGAGGTCGGTGTAAGTGGAGAAGGTCCTCAGACTGTCATCAAAGCTCTCTCCCTTGACTTCAGAGGAAACGCTGGGATCCCGGATCTCGGAAGTCTTCATTCCCAGCAGGTGGCATGCATTTTCAAAAGAGAGAAAGGTTCTGGAGGAGGGCTGGGCAAAGTAGAGCATGGCCCGTTTATGACAGAGCAGAGTCTGAAGAAACTGGGACCCTGCCTTGCTCTTTGAAAGGAAGCGGATCTGGTTCGTGATCCGATACAGATCGTCAAGAATCTGGCGATTGAGCTGCTGAGAAATAATCATGTCATATAGACGACCGTCTTTTTCAAAGCACTTGATCCTATCCTCACTGGGAAGTGATTCAAACTCCGCGTATTGCTCGTCTAGAATCGTCATGGGACCTCCAGGCAAAAAGGCAGGTAAGAAATTCAAGACCGATGAACAGGCAAGTCCATTTTATTCCCAAAATAATCCAGGGCGTTGCGGGAAGTCAAGCGCCATGCAGCGCATTCTCTCCTTTTCAAGACCATCCTCAACGTGGCAGGTTGTTGAGATCAAAAGGTTCTCTTGCTTCGCCACCCCTTTTGCTGGTAAAAAAAGGCGCATTTGGAGGACGGACAGGAACATTGCGCCCACCGGGAGAAAAAAACGAAGGACCATCAAGAACGATCGAGGAGGGGAAGACCATGAGGGCGGTCGATGATCTTCTGATTAAGAACGGAACGGTTGTGGGTCCAAGACGGATTCAAAAGCTGGACTTGGCTGTCCGCGACGGCAAGATTTCCCGGATGGCTTCCCGTATCAAAGAGACCGGGGCGAAGAACGTTGTGGACGCCACAGGCAAACACGTGCTTCCCGGCCTTATGGACGTGCATGTGCACCCCGTCTACGTGGACAACATCGAAGATTGTTCCATTTCGGGCGCCTTTGGCGGAATCACCACCATGATCCATTATGCCTTTGCGAGGCCCGGCATGAAGCTGGCCGATACGGTGAGACAGATGATCGCTGAGGGCGGAAAGATCTCTCACGCCGACTTTTCGGTTCACGGGGCCATGTTTGATGTGAAGAACCAGATACAGGACCTTCCCCGGTGCTTCACGATGGGTGTGACGTCTTTCAAGATGTTCATGACCTATGCCAAACAGAAATGGATGACCGATGATTACTTTTTGGCCAAGGGCATGGACGCCATTGCTCAACTGGGCGGCCTGGCCATGGTTCACGCTGAGGATGGGTTGACCATCGACTACCTGGAAGACAAGTATCTCGCCCGGCCACAAAAAGAAGTGTACCTGAAAACCAAACCCGGCATCCTGGAAGCTGATGCGGCCTTTCGGGCCGTTTCTCTTGCCGAAGTCATGAATTGCCCGCTTTACATCGTCCACGTGAGCTCCCGCCGAACCCTTGAGCCCATCCGGTGGGCAAGGGCCCGAGGGAGGGTCGTTTACACCGAAACCTGCCCCCAGTACCTCTGCCTGTCTGACAAAGATTTGCAGGAAAAGGGACCTCTGGCCAAAATCGGCCCCCCCTTGAGAACCGTCCAGGACAACGAAGCGCTTTGGCAGGCGCTGAAAGCAGGACTCATCGACGTGATTGCCAGCGACCATGCCCCGAAGGACAAGAAAATAAGCGACGACTTCCTGGAGGCCCTTGTGGGCGCGCCTTCCACAGAGACCATGTTCCCGGTGGCCTATCAGCGGGGAGTGAACGAAGGACGCCTGGATCTTTGCACGCTCGTCAGGGCCGTGAGTGAGACGCCTGCCAGGATATTCGGCCTTTTCCCCCGGAAAGGAACCCTCCAAAAGGGATCGGATGCAGATCTGGTGCTTTTTGATTGTTCCAAGCAACACCGGATCACGAAGCGGACACAGCACTCCAACGCCCCCTACACCCTCTATGAAGGCCTAGAATGCCTGGGCGCCATTGACATGGTCATGCAGCGAGGAGAAATCCTGGTGCAGGATGGGGCATTGAAAAGCAGGAAAGGACAAGGAAATTTCCTGCCCACCTCCATAAGCGGTAAGCTGCAAGGAGCAACAAGCACGAAACAGAGAGAAAGCACGCCTTGATTGGCGCAAGCACCAAAATTGCGGGTCTTGTCTGCCTACTGCATAGTCATTGCTGCTTACTGTCTTTTCTTGATCCGCTTTGCGCTGGCCTTCAGCCGCAAGGCATTGAGCCTGATGAATCCAACGGCATCCTTCTGATCATATCCGCCGTGAATGT
>JAWOJI010000291.1:0-3591 GCA_046481735.1 Desulfatiglandales bacterium
CGACCACCGGGATGCCGCAGTACTGCTCGACGGCGTTTCTCACAAGGGATTCCTGGCGGCTGCCGGCCACTTTGTTCAGGACGACTCCCGCTATCTTCAGATCAGGCTCAAACTGGCGGCACCCCATGACAAGGGCTGCCACGGTACGGGTCACCATGGTGACATCCACAATGAGGAGCACCGGACTCTCAATCATTCTTGCCAGTTCCGCGGTGCTGCAGCAACCCTCCAGGTCCAGGCCGTCGAAAAGGCCGCGATTCCCCTCAATCACGGAAACGTCGGCATCCGCCGAATGAACCAGGAAGGACTCCATGATTTGTTCCCTGGTCATGAGAAAGGGGTCCAGATTGTAACAGGGCCTGCGGGCGGCAAAGGAAAGCCATCCGGAGTCTATGAAGTCCGGGCCTTTCTTGAAAGGGGCCACAGTGAGTCCTTTTCTGAGCCAGAACGAGGCCAGGCCGAGGGACAAAATAGTTTTTCCCGAGCCTCCCCTAAGGGCTGCAATGGTGATGCGAGGTCGCTGAATGATCATATGGCTTGCGCTATAAATCGCGAAAAGAGGATTGTCAATCAATTGATCGGCTGTTTTTTGTTGACAATCACGAATCGTTATTATTATAAGCACTTGTCTATTCACAAATAGGGCACAGAAAGCGATTTCTGCCGACACTTCCGCAGAATTCCATCAGTGTTTCACTTTGGCCGTAAGCTCTCCTCATTGCGATGTCCTTATTAGGGGTTTCCGGGATTTCAAGATGGAAGGGCATAAGATTTTGAAAACAATGCGAAACAATTTCCCCGACCGGAGCCGCTCCGGTGGGGCGAAAATCCGTTATATGAATCTGAAAGCAAAAGCGAATGTTTTCGGGAGGAGGTGAAGAAAGGGAGAATAAGTCCTATGGAAGTTGCTCCTTTTTTTGTGTGGATGAACCCTTTTTAATTTCTAAGAGGAGGCACGGATAATGTTTCAATCAAAACGAGACGAAAAACCCATCAAGTATGCAGAGACCAGAATTTATTCCGATGCGGAACTGCATAACTACACTGAGGAAGAGCTGAAGAATTTCAAGATCAAACATGCGATTCCCATGTGTGATGATCTGGAAAAAGGGCCTTGGCCGAGCTTTGTGGCGGACGCTAAGAGATCCTCTCTGCACCGGAAAAAATTGGGCCAGGACAAGCTGATGATCGACCAGGACGTGGTGGACGATCTCCTGGGACAGTTGGAGCTCTCCTTTGAAAACGGTGAAACGCACTGGAAACACGGCGGCATCGTGGGCGTCTTCGGGTACGGCGGAGGCGTGATCGGGAGATATTCCGACCAGCAGGAGCGGTTTCCCTCCATTGCCCATTTCCACCCCATGCGCGTGAATCAGCCTGCCAGCAAGTTTTACACCACAGACTACCTCAGGACCCTTTGCGATCTCTGGGAATATCGCGGGAGCGGCATGATGAACTTCCATGGGTCCACGGGCGACATTATTTTCCTCGGGACCTTTACGGAGCAGCTTGAGCCCATTTTCTTTGAATTGGGCCACGTGGTCCAGCAGGACCTTGGCGGGTCCGGCTCCAACCTGCGAACCCCTTCCTGCTGCATCGGGAAAGCCCGCTGCGAATGGGCCTGCTACGACACGCAGGAAATGTGCTATGAAATGACCACCCACTACCAGGACGAGCTGCACCGGCCCCAGTTTCCGTATAAGTTCAAGTTCAAGTTTGACGGCTGCCCCAACTGCTGCGTGGCCTCCATCGCCCGGGCCGACATGTCCTTCATCGGGACATGGAGAGACGACATCCGCATCGATCAAAAAGCCGTCCAGGCATACATCGGCGGCGAGATCAAGCCCAACGGCGGCGCCCATGCGGGAAGAGACTGGGGGAAATTCGACATTCAGAAGGAAGTGATCGATCTCTGTCCGACCCGCTGCATGTGGATGGAGGGGAACCAGCTCAGGATCGACAACGCGGAATGCACCCGCTGCATGCACTGCATCAATGTCATGCCTCAGGCTTTGCGGCCCGGAAAGGATACAGGCGTTTCCATCCTTTTGGGCGCCAAGGCCCCGATTCTCGAAGGCGCCCAAATGGGCCTGCTGACCATCCCATTCATGAAAGCCGAACCTCCTTACGACATGATCAAGGAAAAGGTTATCGAACCTGTTTGGGAGTGGTGGATGGAAGAAGGCAAGAACAGGGAGCGTTTGGGTGAATTGATCCAGCGTCAGGGCGTCAAGAAGCTGATCGAAATCCTTAACGTTCCGCCCATGCCGCAGATGGTCAAGGAGCCACGGTCCAACCCTTACATCTTCTGGAAAGAGGAGGATGTTCCCGGAGGGTGGAGCCGAGACATCAAAGAATACCGCTCCAAACACAAACGATAGCCTGAGAGAGGAGGATTTATATCATGCAATTATCAAAGGAAAAATTTGGACGATACAATCCGGCAAAACCCATGGAGAACAGGCTCACAGACCTTGGGCCGAGACACTACTGGCAGAACTTTCCTCCCATTATCCAGAACAACTACGGAAAGTGGAAACACCATGACATTCTGGAACCCGGTGTTCTGGTTCATGTTTCGGAAACCGGCGACAAGGTCTTCACCATAAGAGTGGGCGGTTGCCGGTTCATGACCGTAGAACACGTACGAGAGATGTGCGAGATTGCGGACAAATACTGCGGTGGGCACGTGCGATTCACGACCCGGAACAACATTGAATTCCTGGTGGACAGCCTGGACAAGGTTGAAGCGCTGAAGAAGGATCTCGCCGGCCGAAAGCACGTATCCGGGAGCTTCAAGTTCCCCATAGGCGGGACAGGCGCCGGGGTGACCAACATCGTGCACACCCAGGGCTACATTCATTGCCATACTCCTGCCACAGACGCATCTTCCATGGTGAAAGCGGTCATGGATGAACTCTTCGAGGAGTTCCAGAGCATGACCTTTCCCGCGCAGGTTAGGATTTCCATGGCTTGCTGCTTGAACATGTGCGGCGCCGTGCATTGCTCGGACGTTGCCCTCCTGGGTTATCACAGGAAGCCGCCTATTGTGGACGGCGATGTCCTCGAGAACGTCTGTGAAATTCCTCTGGTCATCGCGGCTTGTCCAACGGCAGCCATTTCTCCGACCAAAACGGAAGAAGGCAAGAAATCGGTGAAAATCAAGGAAGAGCGCTGCATGTTCTGCGGAAACTGCTACACCATGTGCATGGCCTTGCCTCTTTCCGACAAGGAGGGAGACTGCGTGACCATCATGGCAGGCGGGAAAGTATCCAACCGGATCTATCCGCCAAAGTTCTCCAAGGTGGTGGTTCCTGCTCTGCCCAACAACTTCCCGCGCTTCCCGGAAGTCTGTGAATCGGTGAAGAAGATCCTTCAAGCGTATGCCACGGATGCCAAGAAGTATGAGCGAATCGGGGACTGGGCCGAAAGAATCGGATGGGAGCGCTTCTTCGAGAAGACGGGTCTTCCCTTCTCGGATCACCTGATCGATGATTACCGCCTGGCTTATGATACGTACAGGACCTCAACGCTGTTCAAGTACACCGACGCGTCCTGGGGCGTGACAAATGCTGTTGGAGGCCTTGAATA
>JAWOJI010000362.1:0-4711 GCA_046481735.1 Desulfatiglandales bacterium
ACCCATACCTATGAAGTTTGGAGCTGGGGCAGCAACGGCGTGTGGGACGGATTTGCGGAGCCGGGCGACGCCCTTCTCAAAACAGTGAGCCTGCCCGGCTATGGAAGCGGCGTCTGCTACGGTTCGGGAAATGCGACAAGAAAAGTGGGAAAGGATGAACCGATCGCAGACACGGTGTCCTATCCCGGCGACCGCGTGGTTTTCAACTCCCGGGGTTTGACCACCGGCACTTTGGGGGGCTATGTCTATCTTCACAATGACCGACAGGCATGTTTTGCCGTGGGCACCTGGTCGTCCGGAATCGTGGTCCTGAGGAACTGGAAGGGGTCGGCGTGGCAATGAAGCTCCATGGAGGGATGAGTTTTGGCAATCGATAAAGAACTTCCAAAGGTTTATCGCCTTCAATACAAAAAGGGCGAGCAGATATTCAAACAAAATGACTTCGGGATTTCGATCTACAAGATCCTTCGAGGCCGGGTGGAAGTTTTCAGGGAGTGCGAAGGGGTGGAAATATCGATCGCCCACCTTGAGAGCGGCAGCATCATCGGGGAGATGGTTTTCTTTCTGAAATCCACAGAGATCCGCTCTGCATCCGCACGGGCCGTCGAGGACTCGGAGATCGAGGTCTGGCATCCCATGGAGATTTTGAAGGAGTATGAGAAGGTAAGCCCGGTGTTGAAGCTGATTGCAAAACAGGAATTGGATCGGCTCATCCGCATGAACAAGTTCATGGACAATCTCATCATACAAAAACAAATGGAGAATGCAGGCTCCCCGCTTCAAAAAGAGCCATGGAAAAGCAAGAGGCGTTTTTATCGTAAGGACGTTACCCTGCCATGCACCTACAGTATGGAGAAGTTCCAGAAAGGTGCAGGCCGAAAGGCCAAAGGGACGATCAACAACCTGAGCATGACCGGATTGTGCATGGATGTGTCTTCGAAAAACGAAACGCTCTTCTCCCATGAAATCGGAGAACTTTTCGTAATTGAGACGGTTTTGCCGAACGGCAAGGATTTCAGCGGCCAGGGCAGAGTGGTGCGTGCAACCAGGAAAGGCCACATCACCAGCCTGGGGATAGCCTTTGCCGAACTGAAGGATGAAACAAGGAAAATCCTGGGATTCTTTCTTTTGCCCGCGTAAGAAAGGTTTAGCGAGATGACGGTGGATATGAGTTTGATGGAATACCTGGCTTCGGAATTCACCTGCCAGGATGGAAGCGTGATCATCGAGGAAGGCAGCAAAGGCGACTGGCTTTACGTCCTCCTGGAAGGGTACGCCAAGGTGAAGAAGAGAACGCCGAAGGGAATGGTCATCATCGACACCTTGAAACCGGGGGATATTTTTGGCGAAATCGCCTTCCTGGAGGGTGAAACCGCCAGTCGAAGCGCAACGGTTGTTGCTGCCGAAGGTCCTGTCAAGGTCGGCATTCTTGACAAGGAGTCTTTGGCCGGGCAGTACAACGAGATGTCCCCTATGCTGAGGGCGCTTACAAGGTCTCTTGCAACAAAACTGAGGGAAACGACGTCAAAAATTTGCTCTACCCTCGTTGCCCAAGAATGACCAGATGTGTATCATAATTAGTCCAAGGCGCCCCCCATTTCTTCCAGAAGCGTCTCCGCCATTTGAAGGGCGTCCTTTCCGTGTTTTTGAACGATCAGGTCTCTTCCGGGGCCGGACTTCAAGGTGACGCCAAGAATCGCTCGAAGCAGGATCCTTTCTTTTTTCCCCAGCATGTAGAGTTCTCCCGTTTCACCCTTAAAGGCGATGCCCGATTCATTTTCATTGATTTCCATGCTTCCGCCTTTCGAAAAAAGACTTGCCAGGACCGTCTATTTCTTTTAGTTTCCCGAGAATGAAATCCGCTGGCACACAGATTGCTTCTATTTGGCCCAAAAGTCAAATCTCAAAGAATTGGGACGGGCCGAAAAAATTCAGGGGATTCAACCCTCTGCCCTGTGAAACCGTCACGATGAAGCGGAAGAGGGTGTATTTTTGAGAATACCCGCTGTATCCTCCCGGGGTGCGATAAAACCATCAGCCAGGCGGAGGATTGCATAAAGAAGGAGAAATCTCGAGAGTCCGAGGGCGGACTCTAAACCATCGCGGAGGGATGCAAATGAAGTCCATCAAAAAATGGCTCTCCACTCGGGGGTCCCAGGCTCGCACGATCCTGATTTTACCTTCGAATCCTGAAAAAAAAGTCATCACCCTTTCTGCCCACCCTGCACTCTGGTTCTTCATTTGTGCAATTCTTATTGTTCTCCCGTTTGTCGCAGGCTCCGGGCTTTGGAGCTTGTACCATTTCAAGAAAGCCAACGGGCAGGCGCAAAACCTGGAAATTGAAAATCGGAATTTCAGAAGCGAACTGGCTGAGCAAAAAGACAAGGTGGAACGTCTCAACCATGAGCTTTTCACGATCCGAGAAAAAGCAGGCTTCATCAAGGATTTCCTGGGGCTGAAGAGCGACGGCGGTCATGAGGGAACGATGGGCCAGGGGGGGATAGAACTCTCTCCCAAGGCATTTCAGCCTCGCTCGAATCTTTCCTCTCCGGACAACGATGAATTGGCATCGGCCGACGGTCTCGATATCGGCAGAACCCGAAGCATCCTGCGCAGCATGGACATTCATCAACTGAACACGGATCTTGAAAAAATCATCAGCACCCTCCAGGACCGGCAAGAGCGGCTGGACAATATGCCCAGCATAGCTCCGGTGGACCCCGGCCAGGCATGGCTTTCGTCTGCCTATGGCATGCGAACGAGCCCGTTTACGGGCAAGAGGCAATTTCATCCCGCAGTCGATCTCGCCGGCGCCAAGGGCACGCCTATCCTGGCCCCCGCCAAAGGCAAGGTCGCATTTGTGGGCAAGAACGGTTCCCTGGGGTTGTCCATTGAAATAAAGCACGATTCGACGTTTAAAACTACCTATGGTCACCTTTTAAAGGCAGAGGTCAAAAAAGGGCAAAGCGTCGAGAGGGGAGACGTCATCGGGTACATGGGCGACACAGGGAGAACAACCGGCTACCACCTGCACTATGAGATTGAGAAAAATGGAAAGCGCGTCAACCCTGCCGACTACATGATGGACTGGGGCCAGAACGATGTCCTGCTCGCCGGAGAATGAGGAGTCAGCGTCTGGGATTTTATAGAACGAAGCGAGCCGGGTTCGATTGGAGTTGGAGATGAGAAACGGCAAGGATAGACATGTCGCCACCATCATCGGTCCGGGTGTCACGTTTGAAGGCGCCCTGGTCAGCCAAGCAGGGCTCCGGGTCGAGGGAAACCTGAAGGGAAGGGTTGAATGCGAAGGCACTCTGATTGTCAGCGCCACAGCAAAGGTTGAAGCTGAAATCGTCTGCGAGGACATCTATGTGGCCGGTGAGGTCCGGGGGAACATCACAGGAAAGAACCTTGTTGAGGTGACGCAAAGGGGAAAAATCATCGGAAACATCACGGCGGCAAACCTGGTGATGGAACCGGGAGCCCTTTTTGAGGGCCAATGCAATATGAACCACCGCTCGGGGGATGAGGAGCGAGATAGCCAAAATCTCACAGCTTTTCCCTCAGCCCAGAAAGAAGATCAGCCATCGAGCGAGGCAGGGGGGTGATCCCCCCTGCGAACCCGTCGCTCACCTCTATTGCATGAGGCTTTCCAGGACTTGGTTGATCAAACCCAATAGGCTGCTCGTAGCGCTTGTTGAGTTCGAAGCCGATGCGAGCGAAACTTCAGGCGCAAGTCCTTTGGAGTCCATGATGAATTCCCCGATTTTCTTTCGGGCTGTCATGAGTTGCCCGTAGGCTTCCGCATTTCTGCTTTGCCCTACAAGCACTTCGGCCTCAACCAGCATGTTTCTGAACGCATTCAGGCGGTTGTCTGCCGACTTGCCGGGGCCTTTACCGATGATTTCGCCCGCTGCAACCCATGCGTTGAAAGCATCTAACAAGTTCGTCATTCCGAAAATTTCTTGTTTCTGGACCTCGGCAATTCCGTTACCTGTTAGAGTCACCTGGGCTGCCACAGCCCGAAGGGCCAAGTTTAGAAGTTGCAGGTTGGCTTCACATGGGCCGGGCTCGAGGGGGGCATAGCTGACTGTTATGTCCGTAGATGACTGGACTGCATCCAGTTTTGTAAAGCGGCTTCCTTTCGCTGTGAACCCGCAGGAATTGCTCTCTAGAAGATAATCGAACCAGAACTCCCCTTCCCCTGTGTAAGTCACGGTCACGATTTTTACCTCTGTTGTACCGACCACAACATCCCCGAAGTCTGCTGACGTGTATCTAATCGATGATGTCTGCGCCATTACCAAAAGAGGGCAAGTCAAAATAGCCAAAAGAAATAGAATGGAAATGATCCTTAAATAGTTTCTTGTTTTGCTCATAGGTTTATTCCTCCCTTCTGACAAATTGTCAGGTTTCCAGCGGAAGCGGTATTGTGCAAAAGCTATTCCAAGAGGCGTTTGGAGCGATATGTATCAGGTTTTTTGTACTAATAAGGATTTGGAAAGGGAGAGAGGGCTTTCAAGGCGTTTGAACAAATTTTGTCAATCATGGACGATAAATGTCACAAATGAGGGCACAACAGCCTTTCGTTTTCTCTCACAGAGCCCGCAGGGAACGCAGAGGCATCGTCAAGCGATTTGAACCACGCAGAAAAGAATTTGGTGTAAAGCAATTTTACAGTTGCAAATGTTTTTTACACCCCATGCGGATT
>JAWOJI010000397.1:0-3827 GCA_046481735.1 Desulfatiglandales bacterium
CCCGCATCCAGCGCGGCCGACAAGGTCTTGTTGGGCCTCACGCACGATTTCTATCTCTGTTTTAGGGACTATCCTGGTCAGCTCCCCTATTGCTTTTCATGCCTTAACTAGTGCCTGAGAGAAAACACCGTTTTCCCCCGGGCATGTTCCTGGATCTTGTTCAAAAACCTCTCTTCGGTACTCGACCTCGGACTCCCAAACATCTTTCCTTGCCCTCCATTCGTGCCCTGTCCTGGGTGAGTACCCTCAACTATGACGTCGCCGTCGGGTCGTGACAGAGGGCTCCCTCGGTTTCAGTATTCCTCCCGGCAGCGTGGGCACTAGGCGGCGTGTTTGAGTCGCGGCTGGCGTTGCCGGTTGTATGCCAGCAACCGGTGGCCGATCTTGTGGAGATTATAGGCCAAGATCCCCAAGCCGACGTACCGTTGAAAGCCCGATAACCCTTTGTCGGGGCAGCGATTCAACCCATGGTGTTCCAAGGCATTGATGTTCGACTCAATCGCACTGTGTTGCCGCCGCAAGCGTTGAAACGTCGGGTGTGTTTCCCGGGCCTGATCAGCTTGGGACCGTCGCCCCTTTTTGGGCATGATGACCTCGGGAATAAACAGCTCTAAGAGCTCCCGATCTTGTTGTGCGCTAAACCCCTTATCCACACTCCAGCTCTGCAGGCTCCCGTCGCCAAATCGGGCGAGGAGCCGATCGGCTAACGGCAGCGTTTCCTTCACATCACTACTCTGGTCCATGACCTTATAGTCCAGGATCAAGCTATATTGGTCCGTCGTAATCAGAACCTTGTGCCCCAGTTCCACGGGGGCTGACACTTTGCCCTTACTGATCCATTCGGTATGCGGCTCAAAGAGCGAAAAGTCTTTCTCGGCATGGGGAATCGTTTCGCCCTTCAGCACCCGGCGTTCGATGAGATCGAGATGCTTGATCAGCTTCTCGTGAAAATATTCGACCTCCACGAACGTCCCTTGCTCCACGAGGGACACGGGCTGAGCCCGAAGCTCGCGGAGACTGGTAAAGACTTTCTGCTCAAGCGCGTAGGCTTTCTGCAGATAGGCCTTCACCGCTGCCTCCAGCCGCTCGGGCTTCTTGGCACCCCCACCATGGTGAATCGCCCCACAGACCCGGAGCAAGGTCTTGAGCTGCGCCCGCCAGATGGCGGTCTTGCGCCAGCCAGGCAAATCGTGTGACCGGGCGAGTCGGGGGAGCACGTCTAGACATTTGCGACAGGCATCCCACAGCAGATTCAAGTCCGTCGGGAAGTGGACGTTGGTCTCGAGCACGTACGTGTCACTTTTGGCGCGAAGGGGCTCGTCGTCTTTTTTTTTAAACACCACCCGTCCCGCCTTCACGACAATTTCATTGATCTGAGCCAGTAAGGCCTCATCCACGTGGCAGACATTCTCCCTCAAGGTCTTTTGATGAAAGCCTTGGCCAAACTCCCCACGGAAGTGGGACTCCAAGCCCATAATGCGCCGCAGTAACGTGTCATAGTGGACCAAGTATTCCAATCGGTCATAATCACAATCCAAGGCCAGGCGCACCACCCCCAGGACCAAGACATGCCAGAGATCCATCCCGGGTCGGCCGGTGGCCTGCTTGCCACCCGTGACCCGTTGCTCCAGCAGCTGAAAGATTTGCTCATTAATCTCGGGCGTCTGAAATATCCACTGGAGCCCACGCAACACCGGGGGCAATTCATCCCGACTCTTGGGGGGAATGGGGACCTGCTCAATCGGGGTCTGCCCTAAGTCCAACGGCCGTTCAAAGCGCTGCCGCATCTCCTCGATCCTCCTTCTCAAACGCCATGGATTGTCGTTGAATGATGCGGCAGTCTACACGAAATTCGCGCTGTTTTCAGGGGTTGTTCACCATTCATGCAAAGGATTCGCCACCAGATAAGACCAGAAAGCCTGCGCCTAGTTTAGGAGATCGTGTTTTCTCTCAGACACTAAATACGGTAGGCCAGGTAGGTCGGGCTAGCGTGGCGTAACCCGATCAAGTGTCGGACGCCTCATGCCTGCTGCCTTTACACGTCATGCCTGTCGGGTTACCGCCGCAGACGGCCTAACCCGACCTACTCAACTTTTGACTTATTTCTTTTTACGCCTGTCTTCTCCCGCCTTACCCTTTCCTCCTCACTCCTTACTCCTCGCTTTTCTCGACTTATTACGCCGAAAGCAGGGATGGACCTGTCAATTGTTCCTGCGGAATGACAGGAAAGTGACGAAAATGATGGTGTTTCATGCTCCAGGAAAAATAGGAATTGCGATGGATGACATTGTAGGAAACACCTTGTAATTCAGTTGGTTGGGGGCTCACACAATGTGTGCATACGTAGAAAAAAGGAGTGGCACGAAGGTTGCTGACCTTGGAAGAGGAACATGATGGCCAAAAAACTTTTAAGCGTGTGAGGTTCATGTATGGCTGAAGAACAAGCCACAGAACAGGCCCCCGCCAAAGCAGGGATGGGGAAGAAAATGATTCTGATGATCCTGGTGGGAATCCTCCTTCTCGGAGGGGGAGGAGGTGCGGCCTGGTTTTTCATGGGGGGCAAAGACGAGAAGCCGAATGCGCACGAGGATCAGGCCAAGGCCGACGGAACTCATGAAGAGACTGGGCCTATCATGGAATTAGATCCCTTTCTTCTCAATTTGGCAGATCGCGATGAGTTGAGATTTTTAAAAGTGAGCATCAAATTAGAGCTGGACAGACCGGAAGAGAAAACGGATTTTCACAATAAAGTCCCTGCCATTCGCGATGCCCTGTTGGTGTTGTTGAGCAGCAAAGAATCACAATTATTGAGAACAGTGAACGGCAAACGGCGGGTTCGAGAAGAAATCATGACTCGCGTGAACGGGGTCATGGGTAAAGGGAAAATTGCGAATGTCTATTTCACGGATTTCATTATTCAGTAAAGGGACGCGAGGAGTGAGGAGTAAGGAGTGAGAAGTAAGAAGCAAGAAGGGAAGGGGCTGAAGAGCTGGTCTTTCGATGTAACGCGTCATTATGGAAAAAATTCTTAGCCAAGATGAAGTTGATGCCCTTCTGCGCGGGGTTTCCGATGGGGGAGTTGACACTGAACCCGAAGGCCAAGCCGGAGAAGACTATCAGGACGGACCTGTTCCGTATGATTTAGGCAATCAGGAATGGGTCGTTCGCGGGCGAATGCCGACGCTGGATGTGATTCACCAGCAGTTTTCCCGCCTTTTTCGCGTCGCTCTCAGCGACATTCTTCGTAAAGCCGTTGAAGTGACGGTCACGAACCAATCCGTGATGAAGTTCGGGGAGTTTACCAAGCGTCTTCCCGTCCCGGCCTATCTCCAAATCATCTCCATGGAACCTCTTCGCGGCTCAGCCATGATCGCCACCGATGCGGCCACAGTGTATTTACTGGTGGATCATTTTTTCGGGGGAGCCGGACAGACGCATGTGAAACCGGAAGGCCAGGATTTTACGATTATTGAACAGCGGGTGATGCGCAAGGTTATGCTGATGGGGTTGGCCAATTTGCAGAAAGCCTGGGATCCCGTTCAAAAACTCACCATCAATGCGGTTCGGGCGGAAATGAACCCCCAACTGGCTTCCATCGTGTTGCCGGCGGATATCGTCATTGTCATCACCCTGGGTATCGAATTGGGTAATTCGGTGGGAGATCTTCATCTTTGTCTTCCCTATGCGATGTTGGAGCCCATTCGAGAACGTCTGCAGGTGAGTTTTCAGAGTGACCTTTCTGAAACTGATTTGGGTTGGGTGAAACGTTTTTCCGCAAGGCTCAAGGAAGCCTCCGTCAGGGTGTCCGTGTGTTTGGGAGAAACAGA
>JAWOJI010000438.1:0-3735 GCA_046481735.1 Desulfatiglandales bacterium
GGTGATATTGGGGACAAAGCGGCCGTCCATCACATCCACGTGGATGTAGTCCGCACCTTCCTTTTCCACGGCCCGGATCTCCTCCCCGAGGCGGGTGAAATCCGCCGACAGGATGGAGGGGGCGATTTTTGCCTCGCTGTTTGTCATCAGTTTTTTCCTCTCTTCCCAAGCTCATGCGGCTTCGAAAACAGGGCGGCGAAAAAGCCGTCCATCCCATGGAGGTGCGGCAGAGTCCTCAGGAAACCCCTCTCGTCCACAAGATCGAGGACCCACTCAGGCGCCCCGTCCCGGAGATCCTCAAGGACCATCCCCGGCCGGCTTTCCAGAAATCCTTCGACGACTCCCTCGTTTTCCTCCCTGGTGACGGTGCAGGTCACGTAGAGCAGCTTTCCTCCCCCTTTCAGCGCCCCGGAGGCCCGGTGAAGCATGGCTTTCTGCACGAGGGTGAGGCTCCTGATCCCTTCCCTGCTCCGGTTCCACTTCCCGTCAGGATGGCGGGAAAGCACACCCAACCCGGAACAGGGCGCATCGACGAGAACACGATCAAAAGCCGACCTGAAGAGGGAGGAGACCTCCGCGGTTGCGTCCGCAACAGCGGCATGAATGATCCGGATTCCCAGGCGCTTTGCGTTCGCCGCCAGACGTACCAGCTTGTCCCGGTTCGTGTCAAGGGCGACAAGGCGACCCTGGTTTTCCATGATTGCCGCAAGGTGGCTGCTCTTCCCGCCGAGGCCGGCGCAAAGGTCCAAAACCACGCTCCCCGCAGCCGGGGCGAGAAGGAACGAGGCGATCTGGGCCGCCTCATCCTGCACCTGGATCAACCCTTCCTTGAAGGCCCCGAGTCGATCAATTCGCCCTCTGAAGCCTTCGATGACTACGCCAAGAGGCGAGTGGCGGGTGGGCGTCGCCTGAAGACCCTCCTCCTGCAGGCGCTCCATCAGCGCAGGGCGCCCGGTTTTCAGGGGGTTCACCCTCACCGTCAGAGGGGGGGTGCGGTTTCCCGCCTCCAAAAGAGCTTCCGTCGCCTCCCGGCCCAGCTCCGAGATCCACTTTTCCACCAGCCAGGCAGGGTAGGAGTGGTAAATGGAAAGGTAACGGACCGGGTCATTGTCCTGATCCGGGTAGGCGAGCCCCTCCCTGTGGCGGCAGATGTTTCGCAGCAGGCCGTTCACAAAGGAAACGACGTGGTTCGGATGCGCCGCCTTGGCCTGCTTCACGGCCTCGTTGACCGCCGCCGACTCGGGCACGCGATCCAGAAAGAAGATCTGGTAAAGCGCCAGCCGCAGAATCTCGAGGACCGGCGGGTCGATTTTTCGAAGGGGGAAGCGGGATGACTGCTCCACGATCCAGTCCAGGCGCAGACGCCATCTCAGCACCCCCTGGACAAGCTGGGTCGCAAAGGCCCGATCCCGATCGTCCAGATCTCGACGGGCCCGAAAAAGATCCTCCAGGAGGGCCGGCGAAAAGGCAGGGCTACGAGCGTGCCTGTTCAGTGCTTTCAGGGCGAGATCCCTGGGTGTCTCCGCTTTCATGTTTCAGGAATGCAGCAATTCCCCTTTCGACCAGGTCCAGGTCCACGTCCGTGTCATAGCAGGGCCCGTGGGGCCTCCTGTTCAGGATTCCATATACCGGGATAGGGTAGGTGTCCTGGATGCCGCTCGTGAGATCCCTTTCACAGGCCACGCCGATGATGATTTCGGGCCTCGTGTCCACCACGATTTTTCTCGCCAGGGTGCCCCCCGTGGCCACGGAAATGCACAGGCCGTACTTCTCTGAGAGCCCCACCAGGTCCTTGATCTTGCATTTGCCGCAGGCCTTGCAGTTCTTCACGTTGCCCGTGATTCGAACCCCGCACTCATGATTCTGAATGCACTGTGGCAGCAGGATCAGTATTTTCTGCGGCCTCACCTTCCTGGCCTCGCCGAGGACCAGTTGGTTGTTGATGGCAATGAAAGCTCTTCGGACTTCGTCCTTTCCGATCCCGATCAGCCTGCCCACCACGACGAGGATGGGGAAAAGAAAGCGAATCACCACGCCCCGGATCTTTCGGTTGAAGAAAAGGTTCTTCCCGCGGATGATGGTGAAAACAAGCGTCAGGCCCCCTCCGATCAGGAACATGACGATCAGCCCGAACAGCACCGCCATGATGAGGGGAAGGTAGGGGTGGATGGCTTTGAAACCCACAAAGGGCACCAGCCACAAGGCGACCGCCCCAACCACGAGGGCGACACAGGTGAGAAGCAGCAGGAGGATAAAGGTCCTCTTCTCCGCGTCCTGGTTGTCCGCGCGAGTCTCCGCGGCTCTGACTGTGTCGTCCAAGGTCTTACCCATGTCCTACCGTTCCCCCAGGATCGATCCTTCGGGGATGGGAACCCCTCTCAGGAACTCATCGGCAGGCAGCCTCCGTTTCCCCGGGGCCTGCATTTCCCGGATGCCAACCGCCCCGTCCCCTGTTTCAACCACCAGGCGCCCGTCTTTGCGGCCTGTGACGCGCCCGGGAAACCCGTGGCCCCGGCCCTCGGCCGTCACGGTGGAACCGAAAAGCTTGATTTCCTGCCCGCGCCACAGGGTGTAGGCGCCGGGTTTCGGGTCGAGGGCGCGAATGAGCGCAGAGACCCTTTCCGCAGACTCGGACCAGGGCATGAGCCCGACTTCCCGCTCGATTTTCGGCGCATAGGTCGCCTCGGCGGCGTTCTGGGCCCGTTCGCGGACCCGGCCCTCGGCCATTGCCTTCAGGGATCTCACCATGAGGCGACCGGCCGTCACCGAGAGCCTGTCATGGAGGTGACCGGCCGTCTCGTCAGGGCCCACGGGCGTCTCTTCCTGAAAAAGGATGGGACCGGTGTCCATCCCTTCATCCATGCGCATAATCGTGAGACCCGTAACCGGCTCGTTGTTCATGACGGCCCGCTGAATCGGGGCGGCGCCCCTGAGTTTGGGCAGGAGGGAGGCGTGAATGTTGACCGCCCCCCATTTCGGGATGTCCAGGAGCCTCCGTTTCAGGATCTGGCCAAAAGCCACCACAATGAGGAGATCCGGATTCATGGCCCGGATTTGATCGCAGAAGGAGGGGGAGGACGCTTTTTCCGGCTGAAGAACGGGGATGTTTCGCTCCAGGGCCAGCCGCTTCACCGGTGAAAAAACCACCTTCTTTCCCCTCCCCTGAGGCTTGTCCGGTTGCGTCACCACGGCCAGGACGCGGCTTTCATGGTCCAGGAGCGCTTCGAGGGTGGGTACGGCGAAATCGGGGGTGCCCATGTACAGGAGCGTCGGGCGGATGGGAAAGTCTTCAAACGCAAGATTTCCCATGGCTCAATCGTTTCCTCTCTTGAGCATTTTCTGGATTTTTTTCTTGTAAAGCGCCCTTTTCAGAGTGCTGACATGGTCAAAAAAGAGTTTCCCGTTCAGGTGGTCGATCTCGTGCTGGAGGCATATGGCCAGAAGGCCCTCCGCTTCAATGTCCACGGGCTTTTCCCTGTGGTCGTAGCCGCGGACCTTCACCTTGGCGTGCCTCTTCACTTCCGCTGAGAAATCAATGACGCTCAGACACGCCTCTTCGTAGACAATCTCCCCTTCCTGCTCAACGATTTCCGGGTTGATGATCACGGACAGGCATCTTTCATCGGTCGCTGGCGTCAGATCGTAAACCAGCACCCTTTTCAGAGATCTGACCTGGTTGGCGGCAAGGCCTATGCCCGGGGCCGAATACATGATCTCCCTCATGTCCTTGATCAG
>JAWOJI010000441.1:0-9243 GCA_046481735.1 Desulfatiglandales bacterium
GATCCCGAAAAGTGTACAGGCTGCCTGGCGTGCGTTCGGGAGTGTCCTTTTCGCGTGCCCATCATCAACGAGGAGGGTGTTTCAGAAATATCGCCCACCCCCCGGGTGCAGGGGTTGCGGAGTGTGCACCGCCGTGTGCCCGAGGCGGGCCATAAGCCTCAAGCACAGCAAGGACGAGCAGATCAACGCCAAGATCGACGCGTTGCTGGAATCCCATGATCTGGCGGCGTAAGGTGAATCCATGTTAATCAAAGCGAGAAATAGATTATGGTAACGGTAGAGAATTTGTTGTCGAACAAGGGGCGGCAAGTGTATTCCACGTCGCCGGATGCAACCGTGTACGAAGCCTTGACCCTAATGGCGGACAAGGCGGTCGGGGCGCTGGTGGTGCTGGAGAACGACTCGCTTGTGGGCATCATCTCGGAGCGCGACTATGCACGCAAGATCATTCTCAAGGGCAAGTTTTCCAAAAACACCCTGGTCCGGGAGATCATGGCCACGCATATCGTCAGTGTCAACCCCAGCGAGACTGCTGAAGGATGCATGGCGTTGATGACGGAAAGATTGATCCGTCACATGCCGGTGTTGGAAAACGGCCGGCTTGTGGGGCTCATCTCCATCGGGGACGTAGTGAAATCGGTCATTTCCAGCCAGGAAGTCAATCAGGCCGTCATCAATTCGCTTCTGCACCAGTCGCTGGAAGATATCAGTCTTGATCATCTTTTGAAGCGCGCCCTTGATCTTATCCTTTCCATTCCCTGGCTCAGCTTTGAAAAACAGGGGAGCATATTCATCGTCGAGAATGATCCCAATACGCTGGTCATGAAGGCGGAGAGCGGGCTTTCCGGTCCGACCAAGCGCTCCTGCGCCCGATTGCCTTTTGGAAAGTGCCTCTGCGGTCGCGCTGCGGCGACACAGGAGATAAAATTTTCCGATTGCATAGATAGGCGTCATGAGATCCGCTATGATGGATTGATGTCTCACGGTCACTATTGTGTCCCCATTTGTTATGAGGGCGAAACCATTGGGGTCATCAACATCTATGTGAGGGAAGGGCACCAGCGTTCACAGCGGGAAGAAGCCTTTTTGACGGCGGTCGCCAACACTCTGGCCGGCATCATCATGCGCAAGCGGCTGGCCGAAGAACTCGTCCAGTCGGAAAGACTGGCGGCTGTCGGGCAAACCGTAGCCGGCCTGGCGCACTGCATCAAGAGCATCCTGTTCGGCCTTGAAGGGGGCATCTACATTGTCGACAAGGCTTTCCGGAAGGAAGACATGCAAAAACTTCGCACAGGATGGAATATGGTGCGCAAGAACATCGGCAAAGTCTCCAATCTTGTTGTCGATCTCCTGGACTACTCTAAAACGCTTGCCCCTCAACGTGAACTATGCTCTCCGAATTTGATTGCAGAGGAGGTCTGTGAGCTAATAGAGTACAAGGGCAGGGATATTTCTTCAGACCACATAGAGATCGTCCGAGATTTTAATTCCGGCTTGGGCGCCTTCCCGCTGGATCCCAAAGGGATTCATCGCTGCCTGCTCAACCTCATCGACAATGCTGTTGATGCCTGCTTGTCCGATGAATCGGAGGAAAAGGATCACAGGGTGAAAGTGAGCACGAAGCAGGAAAGTGATGGAGCCTTGGTTTTTCAGGTTTCCGACAACGGCTGCGGAATGGATGAAGAGGTGAAAAAACACATTCTCACCGCTTTTTTCACCACAAAGGGATCAAAAGGCACCGGTCTTGGCCTTCTCATTACGCAAAAAATCGTTCAGGAACACGGGGGCACTCTCAGCGTGGATTCGGAGCCTGGGAAAGGCACGGTTTTCACCATCTTCCTACCGGCCAAACCCAAAGGCCAGTAAGCAAACACGATGCAATTGCTATGGCCACTAATCGCTCCCAATACAGCAACCAAAATGATGCCCTGAACGATCTGATTGTATTTTTTGCCGAAAGGGTCGATCACCTTCCCGAAGTCAAGCTCGACAAACTTGTATACATTGCCCATCTGTACCATTATGCAAACTTTGGGGAGCTCCTGACCAAGACCAGATTTTTCAGCCTTTCCTACGGCCCTCATGCGCCCACCATCCGATCCGCATTGAAAAGACTGCTTGAAAAGAGCGCCATATCTCTTGTGAAATCCCGAACATCTTCAGATCCGGTGTACTCCAATCCCTGCCTGATCATCAAAACGTGCGGACCCAAGGACAACACTCTGTATTCGTCTCATTTGAACACGTTGCAGAAGGTCTTGGAAGATTGGGGGGACAAACCCTACGAAGACGTTCTTGACTATGTTGCGAGGACCATCCCACATGTGTCGACTCCCTATAGAGAACCGATTGATTGGACCATGAGCAGACCGCGCCCTGAGCTCAAGGCGGCTTTGTCTTATCCTGAACGGGTAAGGATTCACAGGTTTGTGGAAGATCCTGAAACTCCCTTGCGGAGGCCCGACACTTCTATCCGTGAGGCGTCCCTACAGATTCATGAAGTTGTGGAAATATATCTCGCTGTTTGCGGGGAGGAACCAGGCAAGGCTCCTTCTCCTCAATACCTCGGGTTTGATCTCCCATCGGTCTTTCATGCCCTCAGTAAAGGGGGGGCCAAGGAAAGAGACGACCCTGAGGAATCCGGGGATGAGATTGAACAGGCAGCTCAAATCGCGGATTCCCTGATGACCTCTTTGAGTTTTCGAGCCTTCAGCGCCAGGGTCGCACTGCAAGCCGGAATGCTTCTCTTGCGAAAATTAGGCTATTCCTATGACGGAGACGTGCTGGAGAGGCATTGGCCGGATGAGAATTCCTATGAAATTCTGAAGGAGTGGTTTGCCACGATGAGCCTAAGAGTTGACACAAGCTCAAAGACCTGTTAATAGGAAGACGCTTGCAATTCTGGGGCAAAACCCTTGGCGGCAATGCCGACAATCAGCCGGAAAAAAGGAGCGTAAGCGATGAGCAAGAAAGTTTTGGCCATTGACGATGAGCTGGACACGTTGACTTTTTATTCGGAGGTGTTGGAGGATTACAGCTATACGCCGATCACTGCGGCAAACGGCGTGGAAGGGCTCAAGAAAGCCCGCGAAGAGAAGCCGGATCTCATTCTCCTGGACATCATGATGCCTAAAAAGGACGGAACCAAGACCTATAAGGAGTTGAAGAGCGATCCCGGGCTTCAGAATATTCCAGTAATCGTCATCACGGGTATTTCAGAGCAAGTGGATTACAAGACGCTTCTGGCCCGGCCTTCAACAGGGAAAGTATCCCCGGAGGGCCATCTGGTAAAACCCGTCACCGCCGAAGTTCTGATCAAAGAAATCAGGAAAGTGCTCGACTGACCCGCATGTTGCAAGTTCTTCAGTGCCTGTGCCTCTGACCATGGGCTCAAGCAGCCTGCCCCCACGAGGCCGAAAAACTCAGTTTGCCCGACTGTTGCGCACATCCTTTTCAGTCTAACCGGGAAAGCCGAGCCCTCTGATTCCGGATCTATGCTCCCGGGATTGCTTCGGGGAGACTATCCTTGTGAACAGTTCACAGCAACTCTCGCCGCCCTCCTCTGGGGCCGATATGAACGGCCTGTTTTGCCATGACCTCCCCACACAGCCTCTCCGGGACGCAGGCACGGTTCTCGTGACCGGTGCATCCGGGTATATCGGGGGCCGCCTAGTACCTGAACTGACTGCCCGGGGATATCGTGTGCGCGTCATGGTCCGCGCCGATGCAACAACCTGCAGGGTAAGATGGCCCGATGTGGAGCCCGTGGAGGCGGATGCGCTAAATCCGGAGAGCCTGGAAAAGGCCCTTGCCGGTGTTCATACCGCCTACTATTTGATCCATTCCCTCCTCCTCGGTCCCCGTGGCTTCGAGACGGCGGACCGTCTGTCTGCGATCCACTTCCGGGATGCTGCGGCCAGAAGCGGCGTGGAACGGATCATCTACTTGGGCGGCCTTGGCGACAGGCGGACCAGCAAGTCGCGCCACCTGCAGGCCCGCATGCAGGTCGCGGATGAATTAAAGGGAGGGCCCGTCCCTGTGACCACCCTTCGTGCGGCCATCATCATCGGATCGGGAAGCGCGTCCTATGAAATCATCCACCATCTCGTAAGCCGGTTGCCGGTGCTCTTCATCCCCCGTTGGGCGAGAACAAGGTGTCAACCCATTGCAATCCGGGATGTGATCAAGTACCTGGTAGGTGTGCTGGAGACCTCTGAAACGAGAGGTATGGACCTTGATATCGGAGGCCCGGAGATCCTCACTTATGAGATCATGCTCAAGACCTTTGCAGAGGTCATCCACAAAAACAATCTCTTTCCCAGTGCGCCGATTTCCTACCTGCCCTTCTATGCCTACCTGGCCAGCCTCCTCACCCCTGTGCCGGCGCCGATCACCTTGTCGCTGATGGAGGGATTGAAGGATGAGGTCGTGTGCCGGAACAATCATATTCGCCGGCTCATTCCCTTCGAACCACTCAGTTACAGGGAAGCGGTGGTCCGCGCTCTGACAAGAGAAGAGCAGGATCGGGTGTACACAAGGTGGTCGGATGCCTACCCACGAGATTGTGAACTTGCCATAAAACTCAAGGAAGTCCGGAGCGGCCCGTCATATTCCGTGTCCTATGCTGTTTTTTCAGACAAATCCTTTCAAGCCTTGTTTCGTTCCGTCTGTCGCGTAGGGGGCAAACAAGGGTGGTTTCACAACAACTGGATGTGGAGGGTGCGGGGCAGTTGGGACAGGGTGCTGTTCGGAGTGGGCTCTCAAAGAGGTCGGAAAAGCGCATCGAGGTTGCACATCAACGACGTGGTCGATTTCTGGCGTGTGGAAGACCTGCGGGAAAACGAGAGTCTTCTCCTGCGCTCTGAGATGAAACTGCCCGGACGCGCCTGGCTGAAGTTCAGCCTGGGTGAGGAGGGGGAAAGACGGAAGCTTTCGATCACCGCCTACTTTGATGCCCGAGGGCTTTTCGGGAAGATTTACTGGTATCTTTTCTGGCCTTTCCACCATTCTATTTTCCGGGGCCTGATCGAACAAATTGAACGGCGTGCCTGAACCCGGCCAATAGACAGTGCAATGGGCAATTACCCTTTTCCTTTGAAGACAAGCTCCGGTCTTTTCAAATATACTTGGGTGTCCGGAGACACGGAGTCCGTAAGCCAGACATTGCCCCCGATTACTGACCGGGCGCCGATAACCGTGCTCCCGCCCAGAATGGTGGCCCCGGAGTATAGGATGACATCGTCTTCGATGGTGGGATGGCGTTTCTTGTTTCTGAGCCGTTCCACCTCTTTGCGCGGCACGGAGAGTGCGCCCAGGGTCACCCCCTGGTAGATTCTGACCCGGGCTCCGATGACGCTTGTCTCTCCGATGACTACGCCCGTTCCATGATCAATAAAGAAGCTCTCTCCGATTTGAGCTCCCGGGTGTATGTCAATGCCGGTCATATTATGGGCATGTTCGGTCATCATACGCGGGAGCAAGGGAACGCCTTGCTCGAAGAGCTCGTGAGCAACCCGGTAGACTGTGATTGCAAAAAGTCCCGGATAGCTGAAGATGATCTCATCGTAGCCCTTGGCAGCCGGATCCCCCTGAAAGGCGGCGCGCACATCCTTGCCGAGAAGGGTCCGCAATGCAGGAATCCGGCGCATGAATGCGACGGCTGCGGCCTGTCCCCGCTCCTCGCAGAAGGTGCAGGGCCGGTTGTAACGAAGGCACTCGTGCCGGACGGCAAGGGTGATCTGCTCTGAAAGAGCTTCGAAAAAAGACGTGGCCTCTTGCCCGAGATAATATCCGAGATTGATGTCATCTACCCGGGTTCGAATGAAATAGCCGGGGTAAAGAATGCGCTTCACCCTTTCGATGACGGCAACGGTTGTCTCCCGGGAAGGAAGAGGCTCGGGGCTGATGTGGGCAAAACAGTCTTCCTGCTCGCAACTTGACAGGAGCGCGACTACAATGCCCGGGAGTTCCTCCCTGTATCGATCCGAAGCGCTCACCTCAGCTTTACATTGATCCACTTTTGCTGCGTCCTCCATTGCGACTCCTTCGGCTTTTTCCGGTTCAACGCCAAACGCCTGCCTGCAGTTGCCGGCTCGATCGGCCGCCCCTTATTCTCGGCGTGGCGAGAACCTTTGCAACCTTTTGATGATGGGAGGGGCTTTTGAGAGATTGCTCCACTTCCCTTATTTTTCTTCAAGTGGAAGGGGATTGGACCGCCGGTCCCTGGACTGCTCACTTCTCAGCCGTCCTGCATGGGTATAGACATTCATCCGGCTGCCCCTGAGGTAGCCGATTAGGGTCAATCCCCTATCCTGTGCTATTTGGGCGGCCAGGGAAGTGGGAGCGGACAGAGTGGCAATCACGCCCAAGCCCGCCCGAACCGCCTTGGTGACCATTTCATAGCTTGCCCGCCCTGAGGTGACGAGTATTTTGTCATTCAGGGGAATCTTCCGCAACAGGCAGTACCCTAGGGCTTTGTCCACGGCATTATGTCTTCCGATGTCTTCAGCAAGGTGTATTGCATTGCCTTCCACGTCAAAAACAGCGGCCGAGTGGGTTCCCCCGGATTTGGGATGCACCTCTTGCATAGTACGCATCTCCCTACTGAGTTTCAACACCACGGAGGGGTCTACAGCAATATCCTGTGAAAGGAAAGGCAGGGCGTCGCTCATAACAGACACATCGGCTGCTCCGCACCCCGACCGAATAAGACGCACGGAGTCGGAGGCATCATGGCCGCGAAAAGCTTCCGGAGCGACAGAAAGCTCAATCCTGTTGCGCGAGAGCCCGCCCTCTTCGCCCTCCTCTTCGCCGGGAGCGGGAAGTCCCAGCCCGCAATGATGGATGAGAAGAATGTCGCGCGCCTCTTTCACGTACCCCTCGGTGAGGCAAAAACCGGCTGCCAGCTCCTTTTCCCGGCCGGGCATGCGCATGAGCACGGCGACGCTTTTTCCGTTGATCACAATTTCCAGAGGCTCTTCGAGAACCAAATGTTCATCCAAGAACTCATCGCCGCCTGAGCGAATCCTTTGGATTTTCCAGGGGATGATCGGCAGGTCATCAAACAAATTTTGGCGATCCGGGTTCTGCATGGCGTCCTTTTATAAGCGGCAGGGGAACGGCTTGCGGTCAGTTGATCCCTTCAAACAAGACCGTGGAAAGATAACGCTCCCCGGCGTCGGGAAGGATGACGACGATGGTGCTGCCGGCAAATTCTGCCTTGTTCGCGATGCGCACGGCCACAGCCGCGGCCGCGCCGCAGGAAATGCCGCACAGGATGCCTTCTTCCCTTGCCAGCCGTCTTGCAAAATCCACCGCTTCCGTGATGTCGACCTGCTCGACCCGGTCGACGATGGAGAGGTCGAGGGTGTCGGGGATGAATCCCGCACCAATTCCCTGGATCTTGTGAGGTCCGGGTTTGAGAGCCTCGCCCGCGAGCTTCTGGGTGATTACCGGGCTTTCCTTCGGTTCGACGGCCACCGATATGATCTCTTTGCCCATGGTGCGTTTGATGTAGCGGGATACACCGGAAATGGTCCCCCCGGTTCCAACCCCGGAAACAAGTACATCGACCTCCCCTTCCGTGTCCTTCCAGATTTCGGGTCCTGTGGTCTTTTCATGGATGGCTGGATTGGCTGGATTTTTGAACTGATGGGGCACGAAAAAGCGATCCGGTTCCGAGGCGGCCATGGCTTCAGCCCTGTTCACGGCCCCTTTCATCCCTTCAGCGCCCGGCGTCAATATAACGTTCGCGCCAAAGGCAGCCAAAACCCGACGGCGCTCCATGCTCATGCTATCGGGCATGGTCAGGCTGAGTTGGTATCCGCGAGCGGCAGCCACATAGGCCAGGGCGATCCCTGTGTTGCCGCTGGTCGGCTCCAGGATTTCCACCCCTGGATTCAGCAGTCCCCTCTTTTCCGCATCCCAAATCATGGATGCACCGATACGACATTTTACCGAATAGGCCGGATTCCGCCCTTCAATTTTGGCAAGGACGGTTGCTTTTGCTCCCTCCGTAATGCGGTTCAGTTTGACCAGCGGCGTATTGCCGATGGATTGAGAATTGTCGCTGAAGGTGTGTTTCATTCTTGCTCCTTTTCATTTCGTCAGAACGAAAACCGCGTTCAGGGCAAGGAGGTTTGGGAAAAAGGTGATGATCCTGTGCACGCCCAAAGGAAGAACCTTTAGGATTCGAAACCCTTTGCTCCTGCAGAACTCCTGAAAATCCAAAATACTCAGGAATCTCACATTCGGTGTGTCGTGCCACCGGTGAGGCAGGGCTTCAGTAATCGGGGCCCTTCCTCCCAAGGCGAGCATGATCCGGGCTTTGAGGTGGGCAAAGTTGGGAATACCCACGATGACTTTTCTTCCCACCCGAAGGGCTTCCTGGAGCAGGAAGTTTACATTCCTCACCTCCTGCATGCTCTGGTTCAGAATGACAAAGTCAAAGGACCCGTCAGGGTACTCGCTCAATCCGCTTTCGATGTCGCTGTGAAAGACGTTGAGGCCCCTTTTCACACATTCCCGTACAGCCTTGTCGTCCAGTTCGATCCCCTGAACTCTGGCGTTTTTCTCCTGGGACAGAAGGAGAAGAAGCTCGCCCTTGCCGCACCCCAAATCCAGGACCCTTGACCCGTGGTGAACAACGCTTTCAATCACCCTGTGGTCCAGCCGGTCTTCCAACGAAGATCTCCTTCCTCCCTGCCGCCGTTGGCGTTATGCGCTCTTTCCAGAAAATGCCTGACGAGCACGGTCTGCTCCTCCACATCCACAAGGAAAGCGTCATGACCGTACGTGGACCTCAGCTCGCAGTAGGTTGCCTCTACCTGCCTTCTCTTTAACTGCCGCACAATCTCCTGGGACTGGTAAGAGGGATAGAGCCAGTCGGACTGGAAGGATATGACGAGAAGTTTGGCGCCGATGCGCTTTCCCTCCGGGATGAGCCTGCCGTCGGACAGATCGAAGTAGTCTATCGCCTTCGTGATATAAAGGTAGGAGTTGGCGTCAAAGCGTTTCACGAAGCTGTCACCCCGGTACTGAAGGTATCCCTCCACCTCGAAATCCGTCGCGAACTTGAAGCCGTAGTTCCCGTTCCTGAGTTTGCGGGAAAACTTCTGCTCCATGGACTGGTCGCTCATGAAGGTGATATGCCCGATCATGCGGGCAACGGCAAGCCCGCTCCTGGGCTGGCCGTGGCCGTAGTAGTCCCCCTTGCGCCAGGCAGGATCTCCCATTATGGACTGG